>NZ_CP031602.1 GCF_008728195.1 Roseovarius indicus | reverse complement strand
GACCTACCCCTAGCTCATCCATGTTCAAATATCAGTTAAATCTGCAGCATATCTTTATCTGGCTGCTCTAATTTCGACCATACTGACCCGTCAAATATCGGTCAAGCTTGTTCAAATTTCGAGCAGACCTAGGTCACAGCTATGAGCTAGGGGTAGGTCACAGCTGTGACCTACCCCCCCCCCTTAAGTCCTTGTTTTTATTGGCTCGAAATTTTCCGCCTTCTAATGATCTATAGGAGGGCAAAAAATCCACGCTCGTTCGATCGGTAGCGCTCGTCAGTAAGCTGGCGAACGATCGGGCGGGGGTGGAGTTTTTGACTGACACAGGCGACGGAGGAGCCTGTTTATCTGTCAGTGCGTTTTTCGCACCATTGCTGATGATGTTCGTACATACCGCTGGCGAAACGCCAACCGGATGGGGTGGGTCAGGCAGGGAGGGGAAGGGTTATCCCCAATCTCGCCTTTCAACGCCTGTGGCAACGGTCGGATTGTGCTGAGAATGGGAAGGAGGTCGGTGGCTCCTCAATTCTCCCCTTGCGGTACTTGCCTGATCCAGAAGGCGCAGAAGCTGGATCCGTTGTCCTGGTCCACGACCTGCCCACCGAACCACGATCTACCGCAGTTGTAGCGCACCAGATCATCGACCGAGAGGGCCGACTTGGCCGTTTCCATGCCATAGGCCAGCAGAAGGCCCAGAACGGCCCCTGTGGCGAGCATGGAGGCCAACCACACCCAGAACCCGCCAAAGTAGCGCCACGCCTGCCTGCGGGCCTCTCCGGCGGCCTGTGAGAGGCTCCGGGCGGCTTCGAGGCTCTCGGTCCGGGTTTTCGCGATAGCCCCCTCAGCGGCGCTCGCAGCGGCTTTGGCGGTCTCTTCCCGGAGCACTGCCGCAACCCCCAGCAAACGCATCTCGACGGCTTTCTGGACTTCGGGGCCAACCTTGCACATCCGATCCACACCCTCGGCCAGCATTTCGTGCAGGGCTTCGGCATCTTCCTTGTCCAGACTGGTCCGCTTCAGGCGTTCCATGTCCTGCCGGATCAGGGTGATTTCATCAACGAGCTGCTGGAAGGGGTCTTTGACGCTCATGGACGTTCCGCCTTCGCAGCGACGCCATCCAGTTCTTCCAGCAATCCGACCAGCTCTTTCTGATCGACTTCGCGGGTGACGGCCCGACGCAGGAGGGCGGCGAGGGCGCGGGCCTTTTCCGGGTCTTTCAGCGCGTTGGATATTGCCACTGATCCGACGATGATCTTGCGGCGAGTTTCGCTGGCCTTCTGGCGTTCTTTCAGACGAGCCAACTTGGCCTGCGTCGCTGCAATCTGTTGATCAATACTCCGCGCCATTCTGACCTCCGCGTTCCTGACATCTGTTGATTTCTGGCAAAGGTTGAGGCAAGGTGCAAGACACGAAGTGCCCACTTATACAAACGCTGCGCGTTTGTGTGGGCGGGGGAGACTAGCGTTTCCCCTCGACCCCTAAGCAAAGTGCGGCACAGAATGGCAATCTATCATCTCAGAGCTTCGATGATTTCCCGCAGTCAGGGCCGCAGCGCCACAGCGGCTATTGCCTATCGTGTGGCGGAGCGTATCGAAGACCGCCGCACCGGGCTGACCTTCGATTACGCCGCGCGGGGCGGTGTCGATCACACCGAAATCCTCGCCCCGGATCATGCACCGGATTGGGGCCGCGACCGATCCGAGTTGTGGAACCGCGTCGAGGAAGCCGAGACCCGGAAGAACAGCCAGGTCGCCCGCGAGGTGCGCGTGGCCCTGCCTGCCGAGCTGACCCATGCGCAGCGTGTCGAGCTGGTCCGGGACTTCGCCCAGGAACAGTTCGTGGACCGTGGCATGATCGCGGATATCGCCCTGCACGCGCCAGGGCGCGATGGCGATGATCGCAATCACCATGCCCACATTCTGCTGACCACCCGCGAGATTGGCCCCGAGGGCTTCACCACCAAAAACCGCGACTGGAACAAGGTCGAGGTTCTGGAAGGCTGGCGCGAAGCCTGGGCGCGGGACAGCAACATCGCCCTTAAGCGCGCCGGCATCGAGGATCGCGTGGATCACCGGACCTTGGAGGCCCAGCGGGACGAGGCGCTTGAGCTGGCATCGGCGGCGCGGGAGCGCGGCGACGAGGGCGCGGAGCTGGTGCAGACGGTGCGCGCTATTGAGCTGGACCGACCGCCGTTGCCCCAGCTTTCCCCCGGCGCGTGGCAGATGAAAGAACGCGGCATCGAGGTCGGGCGGGTCGGGGCCTGGCACGAGGCCAAGGCCCGCGCGGCTGAGGTGATGGAGGTCGCCCGCGAGCTGGCCGGTCATGTCCGCGACTGGCTCGACCGGGCGGCGGATCGCGTGTTGGACCGTCTCGGGCCGGAGCAATCCGAGCTGGCGCTTGCCGGAGGGCGTGAGGGCCGGGAGCAGGAACCCGACCTTGCCACGCGGCTGCGCGAAGCGTGGGAAGGTCGGAAAGAGGGTCGGGAGCAGCATGAAGCCGATGCCTCAGAGCGGGAGGTTCCGGACGATCTGGCGGCGCGGTTGCGGGCCGCGGCAACCGGGATCGACCGGGAGGCGTTCGGAGATCGCGTTTCCGCGTTGCGCGAGGGCCGCGAGGCCGAGGAACAGCACACCGCGCAGGAGCAGGAGCGGCAGCGCACCAAGGAGCTGGAACAAGAGCAGGAGCGCGAAGTTCATGCCCGCCGCGACCGAGGGCATGATTACGGGTTGTAGACCTTCGCTGCGCTGCTCGCGAACAACCGCTGTGCGGACTTTGCTGCCTTTCACCAACTGTTAATGCACGTCCGCTTTGCCTTAGGCCCCATCGGAGGGTTTGCTTGCTTCGCAATCAATGATCCAAGATCGGCTGTCGGCGATCCCGCCCGCCGGGAGGCCGCGATCTTGGTCTCGACCTCATTCAACGTTCGGATGGACCCACCATAGGTGTCCTCGTAGTAGTGCTCCAGGAGTTCAGGCGTGAAGCCCTCAATCTTGTGCGCCTTGAACGGAAGTCCCCTCACAAAGTGCTCTTGGGTCGGTCCGTGCGCGGGCTTGGGAGTGTCTGTCATCTCATGTCCTTTCAGTAGGTCGAAAATCTGGTGGGAAAAGGTGGGGGGCTCACAGAAAAAGTCTCAGAGCGGCCCCCAGTAACGCGGCAACGAGCAAAATCCTGATAATCCCCCAGTGCAGCCGGAACGCTAGAAAGCAGCTGAGCAGAAACAGCGCTACGGCGAGCCATTCGATTGTGGCGAGGTCCGGTCGCCACAAGGTCACAGGGCCCAGGGTCTCGCGGCTCACATTGGTGAACAACACGTGCAGCGCAAACCAGAGCGAAAGATTGAGGATGACACCGACGACCGCCGCAGTGATCGCCTTGAGCGCGCCTTTCAGCCTCGGTTGGTTCGAAATCCATTCGATGTAGGGCGCACCGGCAAATATCCATAGGAAACAGGGCGCGAACGTCACCCAAAGCGCCACCACGGCGGCGCTGAGGCCAAGCAGAAGTCCGCCTTCCTTGAACCCGGCGAGGAAGCCGACGAACTGCGTTACGAGGATGAGCGGGCCTGGCGTGGTCTCCGCCAGTCCGAGCGCGTCGACCATTTCGCCTGCCGTCAGCCAGCCGAACTGAACAACGACATCCTGCGCCATATAGGCGAGAACCGCATATGCCCCGCCGAAGGTCACGACGGCGAGTGTGGAAAAAAACCTGCCTACCTCGACAAGAAGGTCCGGCGCGCCCAGCCAACCGAGGGCCAGCAATGGCAGAAGCCAGATCGCCATCCAGGTAGCAATTGTCAGGCCCGTCTTGCCTACCGAGACATGCGCCATGTCCACGGTTTGCCGATCCATGTCTGCGGTTCCCATGAACCAGCCGAACAGGCCCGCCATGAGAACGATCAACGGATAGGGGATCGATAGGAAGAATATCCCGACAAACGCCAGAGCGGCGATCACCCAATGCACTTTCTGCGACAGCGCTTTCTTGGCGACCCGCAACAATGCCTCGACGACGATCACCAGGACGGCGGCTTTGATGCCGTAAAACAGCGCCTCGACCAGTGGCACATTGCCATAGATGCTGTAGATCGCAGCAAGCGCCATGATCACGGCCGCGCCGGGAACGACAAAGAGCAACCCGGCGATAAGGCCGCCAATTGTGCCGTGAAGCCGCCACCCGGCATATGTGGCCAGTTGCATCGCCTCCGGACCGGGCAGCAGCATGCAAAGGCTCAACGCATTCAGGAATTGCTGCTCGGAGAGCCAGCTACGGTCTTCGACGACCTCCTTATGCATCAGTGCGATCTGGGCGGCAGGACCGCCGAAGGACAAGATTCCGATTTTCCACCACACGCGGGTCGCGTCGGAGAGAGACGGAGCCAGGTCCGTCTGGACATCATTCATACTGCTCATGACTCAAGCCTTTGTCGAAGCAGCAGGCCAGTCATGCCCTTCGCTCGTCGCGTCACGCGCCCATCGGTAAAAGGCATCGTAAAGCAGCATACCCGCGTCTAGTTGTTCCAGATCATCGCGGAACATGCGTGACAGACCCAAAGATGCTGCCAGAAGGCCAGCAGCCTCCGGTGCCAGATCATGTCTGTTGGTGTCGGCCCCGCGCACGATCACGGCCAATCTCTCAAGCGCCTCATGGCCGATGCCGAACTCCTCGATCATGGTATCGAACGTGCAGGTTTCGCCGCGATGGCTCCAAAACACATCCTCGATGTCGAATGGGGTCGCATTGAAGCGCTCAGCCACGTTGCCCACCTGTGAGGCGGCAACAAACAGGATTTGTGCCTTTGGGTCGATAAAACGACGAATGAGCCAAGGACAGGCAATCCGGTCGATTTTTGGACGATGGCGCGTCACCCACACTGTGCGACCCAACGCGTCAAGCGGCGGCAGTTTGTCCGTTATCACCAACGGGAGCTTCGCGTCTCTCCATGCGAATTGCCCGCCTTCAAGGACTTCTGCATTAACTCCTGAAGCGCGCAGCAAGGCCGCAGCTCCCTGACTAATCTTGAGGCCCTTTTGACAATAGACCACCACTGACCGGTCTTTGAGCGTTTCGGCCAGATCAACGACAGAATTGAACGGGTGGCGGTAAGCTCCGGGAATGAGTCTTGGATCATCGTCGAAATCTTCATCGATGCGCACATCGAGAAGGGTTGGACAATAGGGAGTCCCAATCAGACGGGCCAGAGCAGATACGGGGATTTCATTGTACGACGCCATAAAGCATCCTCCATGCAAAGAGCGAGAACTGGAAGGATGCAAGATTGGGCTGGCGCCTCACGGGGTTCTTGCGGACCCCTGAATTACTTTTCTAGATGCCATCGCTTCAAGTGTCAAACCCAAGAGCCGCCGTTGGCTGCATCGCAGAAATCCCGAAGTAAGGGCTCGAGTCAGATTTCGCCGCGCTCTGCATGAACGGCTGCTTTACTGAACCCGCAAGGGCATCGAGCGTTCCGATATTTGAGGTCTTCACGCTCGATGCCCTTGCTATCGGCGCACCTAGTTGCTGACGGAACTCACACGGTAGATATTTCATGAAGAAGGTCTAAAAAACGAAAGGGGCGGACTAGCCACCCCTTCGCATCTATTTCCCACCTAAGGGAAGCGGTCACGGTTGCCCGCGCCGTATCTGGCTCCTTAGGTAGCATCCTGTGGCCACAGAGTCAAGATTTTCAGTATGGGAGATTCTTGAGCGCGCGCTCTTTAATGTGCTCGAAATCGGCTTCGGAAATGCGCGGGATCACTCGCCCAGGTGGACTTAGGCGGCTTACGGCCACCGTCATCAGGTGGTCACAGATCACCCACGCTTGTTTCGCCTGTAGCGGGGACTGCATAGGGTAAGCATGTGGGTTGTCAGGCTGCGACTTGGTAGAGAAAGGCAGCACTGTGACTTTGCCGTGAAGGGTCGTTTTCAGCGACATGATGAGCACGGGCCGTGTTTTCCAGAACTCGGGCAACTGGGCGTCGTCGGGTAGCTTGCACCAATACACCTGACGGATGCGCGGAGCACTCTTGACGGTTGGCGCAACGCGCGGCGGTGGGGTTTCTTCTGCCATTCTGTTCCGTCACCTTTTCCACGGCCAGCGCCAGCCGGGGCGTTGTGCCTCTTGCGGGGCAGGCAGCATCCGGCGCAAGTCCTCGATGTGCTTCCCCCTCTCTTCCGCCAGTGCCTCGGCCACGGCGGCGCGTTGTTCGGCCTCTGCCAACTGTGCTTTCAGCGTATTAACTTCACCGGGCAAGTGGGTGTTCTTGTTGGTAAAGTTATCTGGTTCATCTTGTCCACCTGTTTTCGCGCTTTCCGTCCGTGGCTGGTAAACTCTGGCAAGTTCTGCAGGATCAATTTGCCACTGGCCTTTCCCATCCTGAACACCAGAAACTTTGCCGGTTTTCAGTGCTTTTGTGAGTGTTGGGCGGGATACTTGGTAAATCTTTACCGCCTCACGGATGGAAACATTAGCCACGGTGAATACCCCTATTCGCTATCTTCAGTAGGATGGCCAAAGGCGGGCAAGCTTGGTTCTAGACCGGGAAAGGATGGCTGAGAAACGGGTGGTAAACCTTGACCGGCTGGAAGCTGAAGCTCACCGACACGGGGCAGGCGGTGCAACTCTTCCTTGGCCGCATCGAGAGCACCAGCGGGTTGTTCATCCTCGCTGACCAGAACCTCGGCTTGCAGGCGCGAATACCGGAGCTTGTCACGGCCTTCTGTCCACGCCACGCGGCTATTCAGAACATAGGCGTTTACCGTGCCACTTGCGCCAATCTGGACAACTTCGACCCAGTTCCCGGATTCCAGTATCTTGATGGCGCGCTTCACTGTTGCAGGCGAGGAACCCATGAGTTTTGCGAGCACTTTGTGCGAGGCGACGATAGCGTTCTGTTCCCCGACATTCGCCACCAGGACATGCAGCAACGCCCCGGCAGCGGGCGACTTAACTGCCAGCCGACCCCACGCTTCATGCGCTGCGCGGTCGGTTTGGACGAAGTGTCCCCGCTGCTTCTTTGCCGGAAGCATTGCCCGTTCTCCCCCTAGCTCATCCAT
>NZ_CP031601.1 GCF_008728195.1 Roseovarius indicus | reverse complement strand
AAACGGCGAAATCGGTGTGTAATCCATGATGTCATTCACGAAGGCAAAATTTCCCTGGCCCGCGAATCGCTTTGCGCTTGCGGGAAAGGGGCCAGATCGCTACATTCAGAGGTGCGAAAACTGAAGTTTTGTAGCGGGCTGGTCCCGTGCGAAACCTAAGAAAGGTCTCGTGAAGCTTGCTTCTCGGGGCCTTTTTCTTTTCTGCCTGTCTCGTGCCTCCTTTTTGATTGTTGCTCTTCCTCAGTCTTCCGAACGCTTCCAGCGCTCGTGAAGCTCGGCGATCAGCTGCGGGGCGTTGCCCTCAAGCCAGCTGACAAAATCGCTCTCCTCGGCCTTCAACTCGAGCTTGAGTTGCTTTCCACGACGTCCGGTCGTGACAGTGGCGGCACCGACCCCCGGAATCACCGTGCCGGGCCGCCCGCGAGGGCGAGACGAGGATGTGGTCTGTTCGGGCTTCCCTGCAGCAGAGAGGACGGCCAAAAATGCATGATCGGATTTCTCGTCAATACCGCCTTGGTAGGATGTTTTGGCCTCACCCGCCAAAGCTGCAAGCAGTTCGCGATCGGCATCCGTAGCCCCCAGCAACTTCTTGAGCTCTTCCCACCTGGGCCGACCAATGCCCGGAGCGGCACCGATGGCGAGGACCAGGTCCTCCCCAACGGTGCGGACCACGCTTAACAGCTGCGACACTCCTGCCTCGGTCAGATTGAGAACCTCGGCGACACCCTTGTTAGTGCGTTCGGATGCGCTCAGATGGTCACCGTCGAGCAAGGCTGCGGCAACAAGCGCTCGTTCGATGAAGCTTAGATCCCGCCGCTCTTGGTTCTCTAACAGCTGATCACGAAGTGCCTGATCGCCCTCCATCTCTGTGACAATGGCGCGGACCTTGATCCCAAGTTCTCTGCAAGCTTCCAGTCGACGACGGCCATAGATCAGGCTGTAGCGATCACCATCAAGCGGCCGGACGAGGATTGGTACTCGCTGTCCGTTCTTGGAAATTGACGCCTTGAGGCCCGCAGTCTCAATCTGCAGCCTGTCATCGAGCCGACCTGTGATTTCGATTTGGTCAGGCTCGATTTCGAAAACGCCGCCGCGCAGCCTGCGCCCTTCAAGAGCGTCGGGCGCGTTGCGCAGGGTCTGCAGTGGCAGTCCCAGTTTAGGCTTTCTTGCCATTGCGTCCCCACGTGTTCTGGATGATCGCCGCGATCTCGTCGTTGACGGCGTTCATGGATTCGATTGCACGATCGAAAGTCTGACGCGTGAAGTCCTTCTTGTCGGCCTCGTAGAGCGTCTGCTTCGTCAGCCCTGCATCAGAGATCGCAGTAGACTCAACCATGTGGTTGGTCAGGACTGACCTGCCGAACAGACCCCGGATGAAAGCAATGACCTCGGTCTGCGGGGCATCACCCACCTTGTAGCGGGTCGGCAGAAAGCGCAGCCAGTCGAAGCGAAGGTTTGCGCCAGCATCCCGGATGACGCCAAGCAGATCAGCGGTCATTCGCAGAAACTGCGACATGGACATCAGATCGAGCATTTGGGGGTGAACGGTAACAAGCACCCCTGAAGATGCTGAAAGGGCGGACATGGTTAAAAAACCAAGCTGCGGCGGACAGTCGATGACGACGACGTCATAGTCCGCTTCGACACTGTCGAGCGCGTCGCGCACACGGGCAAAGAATGCGCGGGCGCCGCCACGCTGAATGGCTGCCGGTGTCTCATGTTCGAATTCCATGAGCTCGAGGTTCCCGGGAATCAGGTCAAGACCACGGATGTAGGTCTTGCGGATCACGTCCGAGATCGGGACCGGTTCATCGTAGCGAACCGCATCATACAGCGTGCCACCCTCCATCAGGTCCAGCTCAGGCTGGATGCCATGCAGCGCGGAAAGGGATGCCTGGGGGTCCAGATCGATCGCAAGGACACGATATCCCTTGAGAGCCAAGCGCTGTGCAAGGTGAGCGGATGTTGTCGTTTTCCCGGACCCGCCTTTGAAGTTCACAACAGAAACAATCTGAAGCTCGTCACCGGCACGACGCCCCGGAACGTAGGTTCCAGGCTTCTTCGCGTTTGCCTCAAGAGCGTGGCGAATCTCCCAGATATCATCGAGGGTATATCGCCGGTGGCTGCCCGCAGTGGTTTCGACGTCAGCGATCTTTCCTTCTCGATGAAGCTTGCGAAGGTAGGTATGATCGACGCCAAGCAACTCGGCCGCCTCGCCGCTGGTCAGGCTGCGCATGACTTTTTTGGCGTCGGGAGGGAAGTGGGCAGCACGTTGCGCATGAAGATTGGACGCAAGAAGCTCTGCGTAGTGCCCGATGGCAATGTCCAGGTCCTGCTCAGCTTCGCTCATCTCTGCCTCGATTCGTGGGCGCGTTTTTTATGTGATCGCGCGTTATTTATCGAGACTATTGCCCGAGCTATCAGATTCGTGCAAGCTCTTTCTAGATTTGGTGTCAGTCGCTGCGTCATGCACAAGAGTAGCTAGGGTTTGCGGCAGGCTTGTCTTAGGAACCTTTCGGATATACATTACAAGACGTATATCCGCATGGGAGGTCACGATGCAGGTCGCAAAATGGGGTAACTCGCTGGCCGTCCGTTTGCCCGCGGAGCTCGTCCGAGAGCTTGGTCTCAAGGAGGGTGATCAGATCGACCTGGTCAAGGACGACGGTCGGGTCAGAGTCCGTCGCCTTGCTCGTGCGGATGAGGTACTTACCGGCCTGCGCCGCTTCCGGGGCAAGTTGTCCGCAGCAGAACGTCTGAGCCGCGACGACGCACATGAGCGCTGAGTTCGCGGACACGAATGTCGTTCTTTACCTGCTCGACGATGGCCCAAAGGCCGATCGCGCCGAGGTCATCCTGGGGCAGGGGCCCCGGATCAGCGTTCAGGTTCTAAACGAGTCACTGGTGAACTGCCGCCGCAAAGCTGGCCTCGGTTGGGAGGAAGCAGCGGCCTTTCTCGAAGGCGTGCGCGCCTTGTGTCCCGTCGAAGATCTCTCCGTGCAGACCCATGACGTCGGCCGCGCTTTGGCGGAACGCTACGGCTTCTCGATCTACGACGCGATGATCGTGGCCAGCGCTTTGGTTGCGGGGTGTACCACGCTGTGGAGCGAGGACATGCAAGATGGCCTGCTGGTGGAAGGCCAGCTTCGCATCGTCAACCCCTTTGCATGAGCGGACGGCTTCTGTGCCTGAAACTGACCACAACCTTGTAATCCTTCCCTGTAGTGGAGGATTTGCAAGGTTGTTAGGCTACTCAAGCAGCCCCAGCCTCTCCGCCCGCTCCAACAGCATCTTGACTGACGACGGCTGCCATCTCGTTCGGCCACGTGGTGTGCGTTCGCGCATAGATTCCAGCCGTTCACAGATCGCCTGGAGCGTAATGCCGGGATCCGCGCCCTTGATGGCGGCGACGATGGCGGGCAGGCGGTCGTCGGTTTCGCGGCGGCTGTCGCGTTTAGTTCCCGATTTCAATTGAAGCAGTAAGCTGAAACTGAAGCGCTGGAATTTCACCTTAGCGCTTCACCAATGGGTCAAGAATCCTGAGCTTCACAGCCCTGCGGCTTTGGTCAGGTTCACCCGGAACCTGTCGCGCCTGCGCTGATAGCGCCGGGTCATCTCGGCCGACGCATGTCCGAGTTGCTTTTGAACATAGCGCTCATCAACCTCTGCCGACGAGGCGAGCCCGGCACGCAAGGAATGCCCCGAGAACATTGCCAACCGTTTGGCTTCCGGCAAATCGGATCTGATGCCACTCTTCATAACGGTTGCCTTGATCAGTCGCGCTATGTGCTTGTCGGAAAGGCGGGACTCGAGGGCACGCTTGCCGTCCCGCGAGGTGCGCACGAAGACCGGCCCAAAGTCGATCTTCGCAAAGTGTAGCCATTGCTCAAGCGCGTGGACGGGACAGGTCTGGCCGCTTGAGCCACGCCCGACCTCAACCTCGCGCCATCCGGTCTTGGCATTGAGGGTGAGCAGGGCGCCGCCGTCGAAGACTTCGACCCAGCCGCCGGAGTCCGGTGTATCGTCCTTATGCACATCGAGGCAGACCACCTCCGACCGGCGCAGGCCACCTGCATAGCCCAAAAGCAAGATCGCCCGGTCTCGGAGCCCGCGGAGATCGTAGGAAAGGGTGGCCACCATGGCCTGGATGTCCTCAGGCAGGATCGCTTCCTTCTGGACCGGCGGGCGCGCATGCTTGCGTTTGATCCCGGCCAGAACGGTGGCGATATGCCGGTCCTTGCGATCAAGAGTGAACCCGCGCTGTCTGTAGTTCCAGGCAAGCCCCGAGAGACGGCGCTCGATCGTGGAGACCGAAAGGGTAGGGGCCTTCCCGGTTGGTGCAGCCAGATCAGCCACATAAAGTCCAATCATCTCGGGCGCGGGGGGCAGAGGTTCCGTGCCTTTCAACCGGCACCAGCGGCTGAAGTGTTTCCAGTCGGCCGCATAGGCCTTGTTCGTGTTCCCGGCTGTCGAGGCCTCGGCGTAGCCACGGGCGGTATCGATCAGCCGGTCGAGTGCGCCGGAGCCGGCCACATTGGCGGGCAGGGCGATTGAGGCTCGGTCCCGAGAGGTTCTCTTGTCGTGTTCGTCACCGTTCAACGAGTCATAGGACGCTGAGCTCGAAATCTCTGCGCCAGACGCGTCGGAATCCTCGATTTTGGTGCTGTTATTCGTAGGACTGCTCATGTTTTCGAGCATATCATTTTTACGCCCGATAATGCAAGATTATCGGACATCATGGCAAAAGATAGAGCGAGGCGTTTTCTGTGCTATTTTCTGGAGCAAAGCGCCGCGATGGTTTAGGCTTCAGTCATGACATTTGCCCGACCGGAACACTCCATCGACACAGACACTCTACCCCGGATGCCCGCATGGGTCACCTCGGCACGTCCTGAAGCCTTTGAAGATGTGGCGTTTTTATCAGGCGCGGCGCTGAACCACCTGCATCTTGTGTTGGGACGCGAAGAGGTCCCCAAAGCCTTGTTGCGGGATCGGCTGGCGCTGCGAGCGGCCGAGGCATGTGCCGGGTTTTCTGGTCGTCCGGAAAGAGCCCCAGAGCTGCGCGACGCGATTCATCTTCTGCGCCCTGGCGATCTACCTGGTCCCGCGGGGGAAACTTACCTTGCCTGGCGTCGCGCGGTGGAGCGGCCGGTGTCGATCAAGGCTCTGGGCCGAGCCTTGCCGATCTTGGAGTTGGGCCAGATTGCTACATGGCTCGATACGGGGAAGGGAGCGCCGGTGACCCGTGCCGCGATGGCGCTGGATGCTGTCCTGACGGAGGCACCCCGTGCCGAAGTCCCGGCGTTGATCCTCGCGGACGCCGCCCTCGCCCAGGCGCTTGGTTGGGATCATGTCGTGCCGCTGCTGGCCGCGGGTTTGAAACGCACAGACCTGCGCAAGCGGGGTGACGATTTGCGCCTAGCCTGTCATCGCGCAGTGACCGCATCCGCGGTCGAGGCCGCGCGTCTGGCTGTCGATCTCGCGCGTCGGGCTTCGCTTTTGAAAGGAGTTGCACCAAAGCTTCGGGCCAAGGGGGCAGGGGCGGCGGTGAAAATATTCCTGACGCAGGACGCCGTGGCGCCCAGTGCCCTGCCTTTGCCGGACCGCGCGGCGCGGCGGCTCTGTGACCGGCTTGTCGATCTCGGCGCGGTCCGTGAGCTAACCGGGCGCGACACATTCCGGCTCTACGGGGTGTAGCCATGAGCATGGACAGCGAAAGTGGGAACCGGTTTCGCGGTTCGGACATGCGACCGGAAAGGAAGTCGAAGGATCGACCAGAAGCTGAGCTTGATCGCGAGTTGCTCGACCTGCCACCGGAGTTGCGCTGGCGGGAATGGATGCGCCGGATCGAGGCGGTGCTGTTTGCCTCTGCCTCGCCTGTACCGCGCGAGGATCTGGCGCGCATAGTGGGGCAGGGGACTTCGGTTGATCTGCTGTTGGAAGACCTTGCCGCTGATCTGGAAGGGCGGGCGTTCGAGATTGCCATGGTCGCAGGGGGGTGGATGTTCCGGACGCGGCCTGTTTACGCGCCTGCGATCCGCGCCGCAGCGGATGTCGGAGACCAGTTGCTGGACCTGAACGAGTTCGACGTCGCGATTTTGGCGGCCATCGCCTACCACCAGCCGATCACCCGCGATGGGCTCAAAGACATCTTTGGCAAAGAGATCAGCCGGGACCTGATCGGAAGGCTGCATGCGCAGGGTCTGATTGGAACTGGGCCGCGCGCGCCGCGTCGTGGTGCCCCCTATACCTTCGTGACCACAGACGCGTTCCTCGCAGCTTTCGGGCTGGAGAGCTTGCGCGACCTGCCAGATGCTGAACAGCTGAATGATGCCGGGCTGGCCGCGCGCGCCTGAAACTCACCGGGAATTTTTACAGCGCTTGCCGCTGCTGATCGAGCCGCGCGGCCGCCTGAACGAGATCCGCCAAATGCGGGCCAGCGGTGGTAGAGCAAGGCCCAGCTTTGGGCCGAGGCAGGACGGCATCGCTGAAAGATGTGACCAGTCCGCTCCAAGCTGGCGCAGCCTGAACGACGCGTTTCCAATAGATAATCGCGGAACTTCTTCTCTTTTCGAACGGCGTCGACCGCCCTTCCGCCAATTTC
Source organism: Roseovarius indicus (assembly GCF_008728195.1). NCBI lineage: Bacteria > Pseudomonadati > Pseudomonadota > Alphaproteobacteria > Rhodobacterales > Roseobacteraceae > Roseovarius > Roseovarius indicus. The sequence goes on along the minus strand of NZ_CP031601.1, from coordinate 138,131 downwards.
TGAAACAGCTGATAGCGATCCCGATGAGAGAGGCGCGCGATGGACATTGGCCGTCGACTAAATTGAAAGCAGGCTGATCCAAGAAGGTCCGGGAGTGATCGCCCCTCTGCCATTCGATGCCCTGATGCCTGCAGACGAAGCAGATCGTCGATCAGACGCTCAAGACGCCGAACCCCATTGGTGGCAGGACGGATGCGTTTGCAGAGGGCCGCGCCGCACCAGGCGCAGATCTGATGCGGCACAAGACGCTTCTGGCTGAACGGAGCCAATCCTTGTCCGCAGGATGGGCACCTGTCCCGAAGTCGGCAGCCGTGGCGAAAGCAAGAAACGCGTGTCGCGAGGCGCCAGTCTCGGCGAAAATAGGGCGTTTCGTCTTCCGTCAGACAAGCGGGACAGAACTGCAGCCAGGTAACCTGCCTCCTGGGTGCGCAACTCTGCTGAGGCGATGCCCGCAGGGGCAAACGCAGCACAGCCAAAGGGTCAGGGGCAATGGTCAGAGCCGCGATGTCTTCCACGGGTATGCCGGTATGCTCTCGCAGAAACTGCAGGATGCGATCGGGCAACGCCCGATCAAGCCGCGCCGACCAGTTCTCACCCGGCGCTCCGAGAAGCGTGCCAAAATAGTGCGGAGGTATGCCGTTCGCGTAGGCGAGGCGGTGCAGCCAACTCGACAGAAGTTCACCTGGTGCGGGCATAATGCTCACTGGCCAACGGCTTCCCGCCACACTTTCATACCGCTCTGCAGATGTGACGGATATCTCGGTCGGCCCAAACCTCATGTCATATCGTGACGCAAAGCGGAATTACGGCGCCTCGAGAGAGGCACATAGCCGAGGTCCCACAGGGTTGCGCCCGTGATCCGGCCCTCACCGCGCGAGATTGCCGCCACTGCGGCACGGGTGACGATCTCGACAACCTCGCCGATCAGCCCCTCTGACAGATCATGGATGATCTTCGCCAAGGGTTCGCGCGACAGATCGGAGGTGTCGGCGAGCGGCAGACTGGCTTCCAGGCTGTCGAGAAGCGTCGCGAATTCCTCGTCATACGGCCATCGTGGAATGGGGATCGTATCGAAACGTGAGCCCATTTCGTCGGTGTCATGCACCGCATCGTAGATCGCGATTTCGCCGACAAGGACTGGTGAGATGTCATGCACCCGTGCGATCCGCCGCAAGAACGAGAAGATGGCCTTCACATCCTGGCGCCGCCCGCGCAATGCGCTGTGGAACTCGTCGAAGATCAAAAGGCGCGGCTTCAGGCGCTCCAGAAGATGATCGACCTGATCGCCGGCGCGGGACAGGCTGCGCCAGCCCGCGGCTTGTGGCGCGCGCAATCCGGACAGGATGCTGGCATAGAAATGCGACAGGCCTGCACCTTCCCGGGTCTGGATCACCCACACCTTTTGCTGGTCGGCGGTACGCAGATGTTCGATGGCGAAGCGTTCGGCGATCATGGTCTTGCCGTTGTGGTAGGGACCGGCAAGCAGCAAACCGCGTGGGCGCAGCGATGGCGGTCGCTCGAGCAGCAGTCGCATCGCGTCATGCGCCGCGCCGGCGGCCGGATGGCTGATCCAGCGCGGCGCGCGAACATGGGCGATCCGCACTGCGTCATCGGCCTGCAAGAGCGGGATTATGGCGGGCATGAGGTGATCCGGCACCCTACCAATCCTCGACAGGGAAGACCCGCCGAGGGCGATCCGGATCGAGCTTTTCTTGGGTCGGGACGGAAGGCGCGGCGAAGTCGGCATAAGGCTTCTTTGCCTCGGTGGCATGCCGGGCGCGGGTCATCTCCTTCAACCGGCTTTTGGGGGTTTTGGCGGCGGCAGCAGTGGCTGCGATTTCGCGTCGGATGGCTGATGCCTCCTGCACAGGGCGCCGCTGGATTTCACGCCGCTGCTGTCGATCCGCCTGGTGCTGCCAAAGCGTGATCGGCTCGGCCAGTCCGTCCCGTCGCCTGACCGGCCGCCAGGCCTGCGTATCCGGATCCTTGACGTAGACATGGCTGATGTCGCGAGGATCATAGCACAGATCGAGCGGCTCCAGCCGGTCACGACGCGCAACCAGCGGGCCAAGCCAGGGCTCGAAATAGTCGATGGCGAAGAGACTGATGCCCTGAGGTGAAATTTTCCGCGTCTTGCGTGGCAGGAAATTCAGCAGCACATCGACAGGCGCATCGATAGGCCGGTCCTTCGGCTGGAACCGATCTTCCCACTCTTTCGCCGGAACGGTCAGCCTGCGCGCATTCTGGCTCAGGTTGTGGTCGATGATCGCGAGCGCGATGCAGCGTTCAAGATCCGCGAAGCTGAGCCGTGCCCGCGCTTCCGAGGCATAGTCGCCCCGATCCGCGATGGAACGCCCCGTCTTGCCGGGCAAGGCGCGTAGCGCGGTGTTCACTTTCCCAAGCAGGCGTTCCACGACTCCGCCCCGATGCACGGTGCCCTTGTTCCGCATGCGTATGGCGATGCCATAGTCCGCGCATCCTCTGCTGAAGGTGCTGCTCTGGAACTCCTTGGCGGAATCGACGACGATTTGCTTCGGGCGACCGTGCATCGGCCAGGCATGATCGATACCGCGTTCTGCCAGCCAGTCAATCTTGCAGCACATCGCGTGCGCCAGACAAAGCGCGACAGACAGTCGTGACGGCCGCTCGAGGGTCAGGCAGAAGCCGATGATCGCGCTCGTGGCCACATCTGCAGCGATGGTCAGATAGGGACGACCAACGAAGACACCGTGGTCATCAATCACCTCAACAAATTGGATGTCTGCCGGCGTGTGATCGATCTGGACAACGTCGAGCGCGTGGTTAGCCCGGATGTAGCCCGGTCGCGGCTTCAGCCGGTGCAGGTGTTTACCATCCGACAGGCGGCGGCGGGCAATTTCTTCCGGGGCGAACAGAATGGGGATCCGCCGGGCGACAGTGACATAGGCGGGTGGAGTGTGCCCTTCCTCTGCGCAGCGGGTGCGGATCTCTTCAACGATCGGTGTAAGGTCCGGCTGCTCCGGGCGCAACCACATCTCCCGCAGGGTCACCGCGATGATGTTCTCGACTGCGGGGTTGATCCTTGGTTGTCTTGTTCCACTCCTTCGCGGCAGAAGGGACGATACCCTGCGCTCTTCCCGATACCGCGCCAGATAGTTGTAGACTTGGCGTGTCGAGAGCCGCAGCTCGGATGCCGCGCGCATCACGGCCTCACGCACCGGCGCCGCTCCGTCAAGAATCCGGTCCAACTCGCGCGCGGTACGCGTCGCCTTGGCCCACGCTTCATCCGAGGCATGCGCTTCGCCGGACGTCATCGATATGAAACTTCCGAGACCGGCTGGGTCATGCGCCAACAGGGCGGCCACTTGCTGAAATACGTAGCCAAAATTGAAGCCTTAAGCTGAAAAATGATGTGTGCTTACCCCGTATCATCCAGAAATCACGTAATAATCATGTGCTGAAATGGTGAAGAAAATGCGACAGTTGTTCTGCCCGGTCCCATGGAAGAGGAACCGGATTATCTGCCGCCCGGACCGCGGGACGAACCGCGTGAAACCGAGGTCCTCGACGATTGGCGGAAGGCAGAGGCGGGTCATGCCGCGCGTCTTGCCCGTGTGGCCGGTCGCGTCGGCGCGCTGGACGACCGCCTGAAGCGCAGCCCGGAAGGCTGGCGGCACAGGCTTGCCCTGATCGAGGCTGCTGATCTCAGCTGGTTCGCGGGAGACCGCATCGGCCCGGATCGGCTGGCGCTCTGGATTTCCATGCGCATTTCCGGCCTGCAAGACGACACCGCTGCACTCGCGCGGGTTGGTTGGGCGGTACGTCGTCTGACAGGCGGGCCAGGCCCAGAGGTGGACCTGTCTGGCTTCCTCGACCGCCGCGATCCTGAGAACATGGCAGATGAAGCCGAGTCTTTCGCGGGCCGTGCGGGCGGTTGGCTAGGCCTGATGGCACAAGCCGCCGATCTTCACACTATAACTCGCGCCTGCGTGGGCTTTCACTTTTGGAGCCTCGCGGGCCTCGGGCAGCAGGGCGATCGAATGGAAGCGGCAGTCACGGCCGCGCGGATCGCGGCCAGCGAGGAGAGAGGCGCAGTCTTTGCGCCTCTGGCCATGGGCGGGGCAGGGGGGCTGCGCGCCGGCGGCCCACCCGCTGACCGTCTGGCGCGCTGGCTTGACGGGATGGAGACCGCCTGCCTGACCGCAATGCGGCACCTTGACGATATCGAGGCATGGTCAGCGCGGGCAGAAACCGAGATGACCCCGCTCTCGGGCCGCACGCCCCCGGCCTTGTGCGCTGTTCTAACCGAATGGCCACTCGTCTCCGCCCCGATGGCCGAGGCTCTGACTGGTGCCAGTCGCGCCGCCGTCCAGCGCAACCTTGCCTGGATGGAAGCGCGGGGTTTGATCCGCGAGATGACCGGGCAGGATCGGTATCGGATGTGGCGCGCCGCGAACTGACTGCTCCGCATGGGCGCAGGGCGGCAGCTAGTATGGAAATGGATCGCCTCGATACACATTGCGCCGATGTGCAGGCGCATGGTCATTTACACATGTAAACAGCTGTTTAACCGCTGTAGCGCTGAAAATGGCGCTGTCAGCCGTGCTGCAACGCATCAAGAGACGATGGTCGCGCCGCATACAGATAGAGTTCGCCGGAGCGCGCGAATGCTAATGGGGAAGACGTTTTCGGGAACTTCGGTGTTTTTCGACCATCTCCGGAAAAGTCACCGACAATATTCAGCTATTTTGATGCCTCGACGGAGATATAGGACTCTCCGGAAGCAAATGAAAAAAATTCTCCTGCGACTCTCTCCTGCGACTCAGAGTATCATTGCTTCCAAACTGAAACAGGTTGCCGGCAACGCAGCGAACAACCTTCACACATGCTGCGGATTTCGACTGAAACAAGGTTCCCCCAGACAACGGATCCGCCCCCGTCGATAATCTCGGATGGCTCTACCGTCTGTCTGGAGACCCCGCATCATGCGATGTCACACCATATTCATAAGAATCACGTATACACGTCTCGACAACAGGAGGCGGATGACTTTTATGCTGACTCTAGCGAGGAACGCGGGAATTGCCATATGGGCCCAGATTGCGGCGGCGCTCAGGTCCGATATTGCCGAGCGACATGAGGCAGATGACTGGCTCCCCTCCGAGATCGAGTTGGCGGCGCGCTTCGGGGTCAATCGGCACACATTGCGCCGGGCGGTCGATGTGCTGGTTGATGATGGGCTGGTCGAGCGCGTGCATGGACGTGGCACGCGCATTCTGGCACGTGAACTGGTCTATGGGATCGGGCGTGACACCCGATTTACCGAGCGGCTTGCGGCTTCGGGACGCACAGCGGAGGTCATGCTTCTTGATCGGGCCGATATCGTGGCCGAACAGTCGGTGGCGCGAAAGTTGCGTCTGGCTGAAGACACGCCGATTCTGTGTTTACGGACCTTGCGCGGCGAGGGGGACATTGCGTATGCCGTGTCGCTGCATTTCCTGTGCGGCGCAGCGGCGACGGCTGCGCAAACTTACACAGGCGGTTCGCTCACGAGGCACTTGCGCGAGGTGGGCGGGATCACGCTTGACCGGATCGAGAGCCTGATCACTACGCGACTGCCGAGGAGCGAGGATGCGCTTGCGCTTAGGATGCCCCGCACCCAGCCAGTCTTGCGTGTGAAGGGGGTAAATGCCTGCCGCGCCAGTGGCGAGGTGCAGGAATATGTCATCAGTCAGTTTCGCGGCGATCGGATTGAGTTTGCAGTTGGCGAAGCCGCGCAAACTCCGTCGTGCCCGGCCCGTCCCAAAGGATCGGAGGCTTTGGATAGACTCCCCAGTCAAATCAACGAACAAGAAGAGGGCCTCAGATGACGCCAACACCAGGGTCGCGCCCATGACGGTCATTTGATCCGCTCATAACCGCGCCGAAACTGCCAACCCTCAAGAGCGTGGTGGTTGCGCACGACTAACAACGAAAATCCGAGGTCTCGAACCTTTTCAAGTGCGGGAGGCACCATCTTTCCCGCATCCCCCTTTTTGCTGACTGCCTGAAAGAAAGACACACCAGATGCTCCAGCCCGATTTGACAGACCAACAGCGCGCGAGGTTTCATGCAACGCTTGCGAATTGTGCCGCGAAAGACGTGCTGCGTCTGCGCGATGACCTTGGCCTGACCACCGACCGGCACAGCCTGCGCCGCGTGCGCGTCATGCTTCAGATGACCGATGGTGTCAGCCGCAGTGCATTCAACATGTCCGAGGCGCTTGCAATAGAGGCCTGGGCAGAGATCGGCGCGTACAAGGCCTGTCTTCTGCGGTTGGGCGATGAGCATGAAGCGGCTGTCGCCGGGGCCACCATCCTTGCTGCGATCGAAGCCGACCCGACGCTCGTGCCGCCCTTGACCAAGGCCCTTGCCACCCTGGAGCGTGCGCGCGCCGCAGCTCATTCAAGGGAGCGGGCTGCCGTGCGCGCGACCGAGATCGATTTCGAAGGCGGCGAGGTCGAGGCCTATGACGCCAATGACTATTCAACTGATCGATAAGGGAGAGATACGCGTGAGAGATGAGATCAATCCGCTGGGGCCGGACCCGTTCGAGACCCAGGCCTTGGGTCGCGCCGCGCTGACGGCGCTGGCCTATCCGGGCCGGGTGATCGGCTGTGATGCTGCCCTTGCCGGTCTGTTGCGCACCTTCGTGCCGACCGGCACACGCCTGCATCTGGATCCGGCCTTCGAGGCTGCGGGCGTGGCAGGCCCCGACGGCGCGCGCCCTGTCGGCCCCGAGCGCGCTACGGTTGCTGCGGCACCGGCGGCGCGGGCCGCGATCATACTGCCCGCCCTGCCGCGCGGCACGCTGCTGCACCCGGAAGAGGGGGCTTTGCTGATCGTCATGGTCGCAGGTTTGGCGGAGGCCGAAGGCGGACCCCGCTATCGTGTCAGCCGGGGCGCGGCCGGCGGGCGGACACGCGATCTGAGCGTCACCGGCTTGCCCGACGGCTTCGTAGCCGCTCGCGCTGCCGCCACGGCCGACTATCCGCTCGGTGTGGACATTTTGCTTGTCGATGAGACGACGGGCAGACTCGCGGGGCTGCCGCGGCATGTGCGTCTTGCGCACGGGGAGGAGTGAGATGGGCTATACCGTTGTTCGTGGCGGCACGAGGGCGATGCTGGCGGCCGAGGAAATGCTCGATGCGGTGCGCCTTGGCGCATTTCGCGCCGCACCAGAGGCCGCGCCCGAAGTTGCACAGCAGGTGGAGATGATCCTGTCGGCGCAGCGCCATGCGGTGGATCGGGTGATGTGCGAGGCGGGGCTTTATGCGCCGCGCTTGGCCGCGCTGGCGATCGTCCAGTCCGAAGGCGACGTGATCCATGCCTCTTTTGTGTTGCGCGCGTTGCGGGTAAGCCTGCCGCGCCGGGGAACCGCAGAACCGCTCGACATGGACCGGATGCGGGTGTTGCGGCGGCTGTCCTCGGCGTTCAAATCGGTGCCAGGCGGGCAGTTCCTTGGTCCGACGCGCGATTATACACTGCATTTCCTGCGTCACGATCTGCTGCGCGAGGTGCCGCAGACGCGCCGAGCCGAGGCCTTGGCCGCGCTCGGGGCCGATGGTGCCGGGCAAACCGCTCCGCTTCCGGCGATGCTGCGTGTTGTGGAGGTGCTGCGCGAGGCTGGGCTGGTCAAGCAACCCGCTGAGGCCCCCGAGGCCGAGCCCGCCGATATCACCATGGCACCGATGCGCTTTCCGCGCCCAGCCCGGTCGGCGCGGTTGCAGGCGCTGGCCCGAGGCGAGAGCGGGATGCTGATCGGCCTCGCCTATTCCTCTTTGCGTGGCTATGGCCATTCGCACCCCACCCTCGGTGAATTGCGCGTCGGCCATGTGCCCGTGCGGCTGAGTCACCCAATATGGGATTTCGACGTGGACATCGGCGAGGTGCCTGTCACGCAGGTTGATGCGATCATCTCCGGCGTGGGCACGATCTCGACCAGCGGTGATGATGAGGATGGGCTGCGTCTGGCGCTCGGCTTCGGCGCGGCGCTCGGTCAACAGGAAGAGCGCGCCATCGCCATGTCGATTCTCGATGGCTGTCTCGAAGAGGGAGACGCGGAAGAGGGCGGACCGTCCGACGATACCGAGTTCGTGCTCTACCATTGCGACGGTGTCGAGAGCCTCGGCTTTGTCGAGCATCTGAAAAAGCCGCATTACATGCTCTTCGCTTCGGTGATGGATCGGATGAGCGCGGCAAATGCAACCAGGCGGAACGCTGTCGGCGACACCGTGGCGACGCCCGAAACCGAACCCATGGAGGCCGGAGAATGACCGAGCGTTTCACGACCGGGGCCTGGGATGCGCCCTGGCCCTTTGCCTATCTGGACGAGTTCATGAAGGCCTCGGTCCGGCTTGCGGTGCTGCGTGCAGTCTGCATTCCCGGATATCAGGTGCCCTATGTCTCAGAGGAGGTGCCGATTGCGCGAGGCTATGGCTCGGGCGGATTGCAGGTCACGCTGTCGCTGATCGGCCCCGATGACCGTTACAAGATCATCGACGAGGGCGATGACGAGACGGTGAACGCCGTCAACCTGCGGCGCATGGTCGGGCTGGTGACGGGGGCTGTCGCCACCACAGATCCCGAACGTGCCGATCTCATTCAGACCCGTCACAAGGTGCCGGAGGTGCCATTGCGCGAGGATCAGATCGTGATCCTTCAGGTCGCCTTTCCCGATGCGTTGCGGTTTTTCGAACGCTCCGAGGCGGTTGCGCGGCAGATGCACGCCGAGAGGGATTACAGCAAGCTTTGGCTCAGGCTCTATGAAAGCGTCATCGCCCATGGCGAGATCATGATCGGCGGGCGCTATCCGGTGATGATCGAGGGGCGCTATGTGCTTGATCCCACCCATGTGCCACGCTGGGATCTGCCCAAGCTCGATCATTCGCCGGCGCTCTTCATCTTCTGCGCCGGCCGGGAAAAGCGCATCTACGCCATCCCGCCCGATACCACGGTAGAGCCCTTGGGCTTTGAGGATCATCCGTTCCGCGTCGAGGATCAGACCGGGCGATCCTGCCGTCTATGCGGCTCGACCGAGAGCTTTCTCGCCCCTGCGCTCGGGCCGGACGGCGAGATGACCTGGACCTGTTCAGACAGTGCCTGGTGCCGCAAATGCCGCGGTGAAACGCTGGAGGACATGACATGGCAAACCCTGTGATCCGGGTCGAAAACCTGTCGCTGCGCCACGGCGCGCGACCCTGCGCGGGGAATTGCCCGGCGATGGAGGCCACGACCCAAAGTGCCGTCTGCCCGGTCTGCGGCGCGGTCTGGGCGCTGCGCGATGTGTCCTTCGAGGTTTGGCCGGGCGAGATTTTCGGCATTGTCGGTGAAAGCGGCGCGGGCAAGACCAGCCTCATCGACATGCTCGATTTCCGCGCCGAGCCGACGTCAGGCGCGATTTATTACAACGGTTGGCGGGAAGGGAAGCAGCCGCTCCACGATGCCTCTGCCGAGGAGCGGCGCGCGCTGCGCAATTCCGATCTCGGGATCGTCTATCAGAACCCGCGCCGCGCGCTGATGATGGGCATGAGCGCGGGCGGCAACGTGATCGAGCGGATGCTAGCCGCAGGCGAGCGGCATATCGGGAGGATGCGCAGCCGCGCGCATGGCCATCTAGATCACATGGAACTGGGCGACCGGATGGATGTCGAGACCATGACGCTCAGCGCCGGGATGCGCCAGCGGGTGCAGATCGCGCGCGCATTGGCCAACCGTCCGCAAGTGCTTTTGCTTGATGAGCCGACAACCGGCCTCGATCTCTCGGTGCAGGCGCGCACGCTCGATCTCATCCGCAAAGTGCAACGCGAGCTTGGCCTGACGGTGATCCTCGTGACCCATGACTGGGGCGTTCTGCGGCTTCTGGCGCGGCGTGCGATTGTGCTCAAGGCGGGCCGCGTCGTGGAAAGCGGCATGGTCACGCAACTCATGGAAGACCCCCAAGCCCCCTATACCCAACTATTGGTGAGTTCCGCACTATGACATGCCCCCCCGTTCTGGAGGTGGCAAACCTCAGCAAGACCTTCACCTTGCATCTTCTTGGCGCGCGCGAAATCGTGGCGCTCAATGATGTGTCTTTTGCCCTTGCCGAAGGCGAGTTTCTGGCGCTCACGGGGCGCACGGGCGCAGGGAAATCGACGCTGATCAAGACCTTGCTGCATTACAACCGACCAACCGGGGGGTCTGTGCGGTATCGGCGTGCCGATGGCACGGTGCTCACGCTGGCCGATCTGCCGGTGATCGACCTCATCGCGTTGCTCGAAGGCGAGATTGGCTACGTTTCGCAGCATCTGAGCGTTGTGCCGCGGGTCGGTGCGCTTGATCTGATGATCGAGGCGGCACTCCATGACGACCGCGCCCGTGCCGAGGCCGAGGCGCTGGCGCTGTTCGAGCGGCTTTGCCTGCCCGAGGCGCTGGCACCGGTCTATCCGGTGACGTTTTCGGGCGGCGAGAAGCAGCGTTTCAATCTTGGCCTCACGCTGATGCGGCACCCGCGTTTGCTGATCCTCGATGAGCCGACCGCCGCGCTCGACCCCGCGACGCGGGAGGTCGTGATCGACCTACTGGCGGACCTCAAGGTCGCCGGCACCTCGACCATCGCCGTGCTGCACGACCGCGTTGCCGTGGATCGGCTGGCCGATCGCGAAATCGAAATCAACGACGGGCGGATCATGGCCGAGACGCCAATCTGTCGCAAGGAGGAAACTGTCCTATGACCCTTGTTATTGAAAACGCCCAGATCGTTCTGCCCGATCGTGTTGTCGAGGGGGCGCTTTGCCTTGAAGACGGGCGCATCACCGACATCCGCGAGGGGGCGGGCGCACCGGACGGGGCCGGACAGGTGATAGACGCCGAAGGCGATTGGCTTATCCCTGGCTGCATAGACCTGCATGGCGACGATATCGAATTCGAGATCGGCGCGCTTGGCCCGCGTGCCGGCACCTTGCGCATGCCGGTCGAATTGGGGCTCATCCAATCCGACAAGAACGCCGCCGCTTGGGGGATCACCACGAAACTGCACGCCATCGCCTATTTCGAGGACGAGGCCAAGAACCGCTCCAAACGGCTTTCGAGGCAGATCATGGACGCGATCCGTGATCACGCGGCGGCGGGGCGGCTACTGGTTGAGCACTGGGTGGACCTGCGATACGAGGTGACTGCCGATCCAGCCTATACGCTCGAGGCGATGGCGCATCCGGTTGTGCGGATGATCTCAGTCATGGATCATACGCCCGGCGAGGGGCAGTTTGCTGATCTGGAAAGTTACAAGGCCCTGAACCGGCAGTTGACCGATGCCGATGATGACGAGCTTGAACGGCTGGTCGCCGAGAAACAGGCGCGTGCCCATCTCAAGACGGCGCATGAAGCCCTAGTCGCCGCGCGCGCGCATGAACTTGGCCTGATCATCGCCTCGCATGACGACAATAGCGCAGCTCGGGCCGAGGCATGGTACGCATTAGGTGGTCGCCTGTCGGAAATGCCCGTCCGTCTGGAGGCGGCAGAGCGCGCCCACGCCTTGGGTATGTTTGTCAGCATGGCAGGTCCTAATTTGCTGCGCGGCGGCTCGGCCAGCGGCAACCTGAACCTGATCGAGGCGCTGGCAGTGGGCGCATTGGATGCGATCTGCTCGGACTACTATCCGCCTGCGCTGGTCTGTGGCGCGTTCAAACTCGTTCAGGACGGACATATCCCCGATCTCTTTGACGCGATCCGGCTGGTCAGCAGCGGCCCTGCCGCAGCACTTGGCCTAACTGATCGCGGTGCCATCGCCCCCGGCTTGCGGGGCGATCTGGCACAGGTCTCGACCCGGCTCGGCCATCCGGTCGTGCGCCGGACCTTCCTGGCCGGAGACCTCGTTTACGAGGACCGCCGGTTCGAGAAAACCCCAACCAACCGCTGCTAGAGGATATCATGAAAAACTTTCTTACCGCGACCTGCACCGCGCTGACGCTGGCCATCACCGGCCCTGTCGTCGCCGAAGAACTGACCGTTTATGACCTGCCCAGCAAATACATGAACTGGGCCGGTCTGGTGGAGGCCTATGAGGCCAAGACCGGCATTCGCCCCACGCTCGACCTCAAGAACGGATCGAGCACCGCGCTGGCCGCGCTCAAGCTCGAGGCGGCAAACCCGATCGCCAATGCGGCGTTCTGGTCGCTCGACATCGCCTCTGAGGCCAAGGCTTCCGGCGTCACTGCCCCGCTCAAGGTTGCGCGTTTTGACGAGATCCCCGCAGACCTGCGCGACCCGGAACACTATTGGTGGGGCGTCGGAACCGCCAATATCGTGATCGGCGTGAATACGGACGTCCTGGAACGTCGCGGCCTGCCGCTGCCGACCTCGTGGGCCGATCTGCTCGACCCGAAATACAAGGGGCTTGCCTGTTCGATGGATCCGACCTGGTCGGGCACTGCCTCGGTGTTCATGTATTCGATGAATGCGATCCTGGGCGGCACGCCTGACGATTTCACCACGGGCTTCAACTTTCTCAAGGCGTTCCAAGACAACGGTCACAGCTACCGCACCGAGATCGTGGCACCGCGTCTGGCGCAAGGCGAATGCCCGATCACCATTGATGCCGAGGGCAACATCCTGATCGAAAGGGCCAATGGCGCGCCGGTCGATGTGGTCGTTCCCTCGGAAGGTGTGGCGGCGGTGCCGCTCGGCATGGGGTTTGCCAAAGGTGCCCCCGAACCCGAGAAGGCCGCCGATTTCCTGAACTGGGTGCTGAGCGACGAGGCACAGGAAATCATCGCGCGCTCCTATTTCCGGCCTGTCATCGCCAGTGCGATCCCGGCGGAGATGTCGGATGCCTTCCCCGAGATCGCCCGTCAGGTGCCTGTGGACATCCCCCATGCCGCCGCCAATGTCGGCAATCTCAAACGCGCCTTCACCGCTGCCGTGCTGCAAGGCGGCGATGTCAAGGCTGCGCTGAGCGAAATCGGTCTGGCGGGAAGCTGAACCATCGCGCCGGGGGCGGCTTGCCTGCCCCCGGCCCCTTTTCCAATCTGACCGACCGGGGTCTTTGCCATGCGCGCCTTCATGATCGTAACGACCATAGCCCTGCTGGGCATATTCGCCCTCGGCCTGGCCTATCCGCTGGCAACTGTGATCCTCGTCAGCCTGACCGGCGAGAGTGGCGCGCCGACGCTTGATGTCTATCGCCGGGTCTTTGCGAGCGGCTACTTCATGCAGGCGCTGGCCGAGACCGTGATGTTCTGCCTTGTGACCTCGTTCATCGCGACGGCGTGGGCTCTGCCCCTGGCCTGGCGGATCGGGCGCAACGGGGCGGGGGCGCATTTCCTGCAAACCCTCAGCCAGATCAACTTCGCCTTCGCCGGTATCATCTACGGCATGTTGATGATCGTGCTGATGGGCAATGCCGGCGTGCTTGCCCTGCTTGAAGCATGGCTTCTGGGCACCGAGGCCACGCGCGGCCTGGCCTTCACGGCGTTCGGTCTCGGCGTCGCTTACCTGAGCTTTCAGATCCCGCGCTCGGCCCTCATTCTGGCCGAGGCGATCGCCAAGATGGATCCGGGCCTGCCGGCAGCGGCACGCACGCTGGGGGGGCGCGGTCCTGCGGTGACGTTTCTGGTCGTGGTGCCGATCCTGCGCCCGGCGCTGATCGAGGCGGCGGTCTTTTCCTTCCTTCTGGCGATGGCCTCCTTCGGGCCGGCCTTGCTGATCGCGCGCTCGGTCACGATCTTTCCCGCGGTCATCTACCGGGAATTCACCGGCTTTCTCAACTTTGGAAATGCCGCGGCCATGGCGATCCTGCTGTTGATTGTCGCTTTGGCGTTGGCGGGCGTACTGCGGCTTCTTGTTGGACGCGCGACGCCCTTTCACACGCAGACCGACGCCACCTGACCCTTGAGAGAGGAAGACAGACATGACCATCACGATGAACGGGATTGAAAAACGGTTCGGCGACAAACCGGTGCTCGAGGGGATCGACCTGGTTCTCGCGCCAGGGCGTGTGACGGCGCTCATTGGCGCGTCGGGCTCGGGTAAGACGACCTTGCTCAACATCATTGCAGGCTTGCTTGAACCGAGTGCCGGGCGCATCCTCTTTGACGGGCGCGATGTCACGCCGCTTGACGCGGCCGAGCGCAATATCGGCTATGTGTTCCAGAGCTTTGCGTTATTCCCGCATCTGAACGTGCGCGACAATGTGGCCTTCGGGCCGCGTATGCGCGGCATGAAACGTGCCGAGCGTCATGAGCGGGCCATGACGGCGCTTGCCCGCGTGCGGATGGACAGCTTTGCCGATCGCGGTGTCGATGCCCTATCCGGCGGACAGCGTCAACGCGTTGCTCTGGCGCGGGCCCTGGCGACGGAGCCTGATATCCTCTTGCTTGACGAGCCGCTTTCTGCGCTCGATCCGGTCCTGCGCGACGATATCCGCTCCGAATTGCGCGCGCTGCTCGAGCCTCTCGACATCACCACGCTCATCGTCACCCATGACAAGGCCGATGCCTTCGTTCTCGCCGACCGGATCGTCATGCTCTCGGGTGGACGTATCCTGCAGGAGGGCACGCCGCGCGATCTCTATGACCGACCAACCCATATCGAGGTGGCGGCGTTTTTCGGCGCGGTCAACACGCTGTTCGATGCAGCGAGCGAAGGTGGAACCGGGCCTATCCTGCGGCCCGAGGATCTGCGCCTTGCCGAGAACGCCGCGCGCGCCGATCTGACGATCACTGTTGGGCGGCAGCTCTATCTTGGCGATCGGTTACGGGTGATGGGGCTGACGGCGGACGGAACAAGCGTGACCGTCGATCTGCCCAAGGCCACCGGCTTGCGGGATGGCGATGTTCTGCATCTCAACCTGCCGCCGGGCCACCGCGACCGTGCGGCCGCGCCTCTGCTCAGCCTTCCGGGACGGTCATGACCGCCTCGGCCGGCATGTACGCGATCCCGACCCGGCGACGGCAGCGCGCCGGAGCGCGAGCCGAACGCTTTTGGGCCTGGGTCGAGCCGGTTCTCGTCTGGTCTCCGGCGGGGCTGCTACTGATACCGCTCCTCTTTCTCGCGATTGGGTCGTTCACAGCCCGTTGGGACAGTCGGGGCCTTTCGGGTCTCTCGCTCGACGCCTATGCTACGATCTGGTCAACGGCGCAGGGTGAGATCGGCTTCAGCCTGTTTCTCGCCATCGGTGTGAGCACGATCAATCTTTTGCTCGGGGTGCCGCTTGGTGTGCGCCTCGCGCAGGGCGGGCGGCGCGGGCAGGTTCTGGTCAAGGCCATCGTGAGCATGCCGATAGTGCTGCCGCCGATGATCGTGGCGATGGGTCTGGTCCTTGCCTGGCCGCGCTTGATCGGAAGCTGGGAAATCCTTATGCTGGCTCACCTTGTGTGGACCTTTCCGTTTGTGGTCTGGCCGGTGATGACAGCCATGATGGCACTTGATGCGCCGACACTTGCCGCAGCGGCGCGTACGCTCGGCGCGTCTGATTGGGCGATCTTTACCCGCGTGATCCTGCCCAATCTGCGCAATGCGATCCTGCTGGCCTGGTCGATGACCTTCATCATGTCATTTGCTGAGATCAACGGGTCGCTTTTCCTCGCCTCAGCGGGCAGTCATCCGGTCGGAGTGGGACTGCTCGAAAGTTTTCTCAATCTCGAAATCAGGGTAGCGGCAGCCTATACGGTCCTCTTCCTGCTTGTGCTAACACCGGTTTTTCTTCTGACGGTACGGCGGGGCGCGTAATGGTCGCAAAGATGCGGTGCGCGGGGGTTGCCGGTATGCTTGCCCCCCGAACGATAGAGCTATACGGTTGTCTGAGGCACTTGAATGGCTACAATCCGAATTGAGCATCGGCATCAACAAACCCTTAGTTCGATCCAGACGGCTTGGCCTTGTGCGTGGAAATCCTAGACCCGACGACTTTTCCATCCATGTAGTCGGCGGCTGCAGGATTATCCCGCGCATGGAGACGAGGTAACGGTTGATCTCGCGGTTTGCCGTTGGCGATGTTTGGCTCCCGCTTGCCCGCGCCGGACTTTCTCGGACCAGACCGTCTCGGTTGCGCGTCCTTTTGCGCGGCGCACCTCGCGTGTCGGGGAGATTGTCAGCCATCTTGGGCATGCGACCGGCGGGCGGCCTGCCGAGCGGCTCTTGCACCGTTTGGGCCTTGGGGTCAGCGATGACACGGTGCTCAGGCAGCTGAAGAAGTGTGCTCAAGGCACCGCCGAGCCGCCGACGGTCATCGGGATCGACGACTGGAGCTGGCGGAAGTCGCAAACCTACGGCACGATCATTGTCGATCTGGAGCGTCGCGTGGTCATCGACATTCTCGAGGATCGAGACGTCGTCACCTGCACCAACTGGCTGAAGCGACATCCCGAGGTGGAAGTGATCAGCAGAGATCGCTGCGGTCTCTACGCCCAGGCTGCCCGGCAAGGGGCGCGGCAGGCGGAACAGGTCGCTGACCGGTTGTCGCGTAGCCCTTAATTGGGTTCTGCCTCACTTTGTGTGGCGCAACTATCCTGAAACTGGAAAATTCAGGAGGTATAGTTGTGAGTTCGAAGAAGCACTGGTCGCCCGGGAGCGATGTTGCCGTTCAAAGCGTTGAGCGAAGTGAAAGAGGCGGGTGGATTGTATCTGGCGTCTTGGCTCCCAACGGCATTTGCCCAGACTGTGGATTGCATTCACGCCGACGTCACGGCTGGCGGCGTCGGCGGCTGCAGGATTATCCCGCGCATGGAGACGAGGTAACGGTTGATCTCGCAATTTGCCGTTGGCGATGTCAGGCACCCGCTTGCCCACGCCGGACATTCTCAGACCAAATCGCCTCGATTGCGCGTCCATTTGCACGTCGTACTTCGCGTGTCGGGGAGATTGTCACCCATCTTGGGCATGCGACCGGCGGACGGCCAGCCGAGCGGTTGTTGCATCGTTTGGGCCTTGGAGTCAGCGATGACACGGTGCTTAGGCAGCTGAAGAACCGTGCCCAAGACAGTGGCGAGTCGCCGACAGTCATCGGGATCGACGACTGGAGTTGGCGGAAATCGCAAACCTACGGCACGATCATTGTGGATCTGGAGCGTCGCGTGGTGATCGACATTCTTGAGGATCGAGATGTCGTCAGCTGCACCAACTGGCTGAAGCGACACCCCGAGGTGGAAGTGATCAGCAGAGATCGCTGCGGTCTCTACGCCCAGGCAGCACGGCAAGGGGCACCGCAGGCGAAGCAGGTCGCTGACCGGTTCCATATCGTACAAAACCTGCGGCAGGCCATCGAGGAGCAAATGAACCTTCACGGCCGTGCGACCGGCAGGGCGCTGCTGTCCGACGCCGACAACATCACCGCAGCCGGCAGCCTTCTGAAGTCACGCCTGGCGCATAGGACGTCTCGGGAAGAGATTTTCGCCACCATTCATGCGCTCCGAAATCAGGGGCTTTCATGCAGCGAGATCGGGCGGCGAACAGGGTTCCCGCGTCGCAGCATCGCGAAATGGCTGCAGTTCGAGACACCACCGGACCGCAGGCGGGCCGCTTTGAAGCCGACATCGCCGTGGTACTTTGAAGAGTTCCTGAGCCAAAGCTGGAAGGAGGGCATTCGAACTGGCAGCGCCCTGTTCCGTCTGATCCGAGAGCGCGGTTACGAGGGGAGTCAGTCGCATTTGCAGCGTCTGTTGGCGGGCTGGCGAAAAGCAGAACAGCAAGGGAGCGACTCCAAGGTAGAGCACGAAATCCTTAAGCCAGTCCGGGACCCGGAAACGGGGCACGCGATTTCCCCGGTCATCGCAGCCGCGCTGTGCATCAAACCCCGCGGAAAGCTCACCCCGGATCAAGCGCGGAAAGTCGACGCGCTCAAGGCCGGTTCTCCCGCCTTCGCAACGATGCGAAGTCTCGCCATGCGGTTCAACGGTATCCTGCGCAGCCGCCAAGCAGACCCGCTCCCAGCATGGATCGACAACGCGATCGAAACCGATCTGGCGCCCATCGTGCGCTTTGCCCGCACATTGAACCGGGACTTCGATGCAGTCAAAAACGCCATCGAGATGCCATGGAGCAACGGCCAAGCAGAAGGTCAGATCAATCGCCTGAAGACGCTCAAACGCGCCATGTACGGTCGAGCCGGTCCAGAATTGTTGCGGGCGAGAATGCTACCGTTCCGCCACACAGATTGAGGCAGAGCCGATTAAAGGGCAACGCGACACTTGCGGGCAGTTGCTGCACGTTGCGCTGCGTCGTCGGCTGTTGCAGCAACATTGGGCAGCAAAGCATCTCAGAACTGATCGGCGTCGAAATCGACGATGGACAGTAAGGGTACATGAACGAGGTCGCGCAGCGCATCGGCTAAGTATTTTCGTCACCTCATTCGCAATATGAGCCAAATCAGAAGCGAGATGCCGAGTATCGCCGAGAGCGCCGATCCGCCGAGAATACCCAACTTTGCCGCATTCAGGACGGAACTGTCGAATGCGAGGCCTGCGATGAACAACGACATCGTGAAACCGATCCCCGTCAGAAAAGAGCCGGCCAGAATGAAGGGCCACGACAAGGCCGGCGCGAGTAGCGCCAGGCCGGATCGTACGGCAAACCAGCTGAACCCGAGGACGCCGATCGGTTTTCCCAACACGAGGCCAACAATGATCGCCAGCGAGACCGGTTGTACGAAATCGACACCCTGAATCGTGATGCCGGCATTTGCCAATGCGAAGATCGGCATGATTGCAAAGCCGACCCAGGGGTGCAGCATCATCTCGAGCCGTTCGACTGGTGAGAGCGACTCCGTGACCGCTCTGCCGGCTTGACGCAGGTCGCGGTGGCTTGCGGCATCTCCTTGTCGACGATCGCCGGCCGGAACGGCGAGTACTCGCCCAAGGATCTCACGCAGGCGGGCATCGCTCACCCATATGCGCGTTGGTGTCATCAGGCCCAGAATGACGCCTGCAATAGTCGCGTGGACGCCGGAAGCGTCGAAGCATAACCAGACTGCCGCTCCCAGAAGGAAATAGACCGGTACGCTTCTTATCCCGAGTCGCGAGGCGCCTGCGACGATACCAATCCCCAGAAAGCCCAATCCGAGAGCCGACCAGTTTAACGCCTCACCGTAACCGAAGGCGACCACGAGGATTGCACCGACGTCATCAAAGATGGCCAGAGACAGCAGGAACAATCGCAAGGTGGGCGGGATCCGGCCTCCGAAGAGCGCCAGGCACCCGATCACGAAGGCCGTATCGGTTGCCATCACGGTTCCCCAGCCATGTATGCCGGGCTGGCCGGACATCAGCGCAAGATACAGAGAGACCGGCACGACCATGCCACCCAAGGCGCCTGCGAACGGCAGGGCGGCCTGTCGAGGGTTCCGCAATTCGCCCAGCACCAACTCGCGCTTGAGTTCCAGAGAAAGCACGAAGAAGAAAAGGGTCATCAGACCGTCGTTGATCCAGTGCCGCAGAGAGCGGGTGAAATCCAACGAGCCGAATGTGAGACCGATGGGGGTTTCCCAGAAGCTCAGAAAGCCTTCTTGCCAAGGTGAGTTGGCCAGCCCCAAAGCCAGCAGAACAGCCAGGAGCAGGAGTCCACCAGCTGCCGCTTCGATCTTCAGGAAGCGTGCGAAGGGTTTCGTTATGCTGTCTGCTGCCTCGTGGGGCAGGCCTTGATGAGTATCGATCACGGGAGAAGCATACCTTTTGGGGTCGACAGAGTCTTTGTCATCGCAAAGCGGATGCGTTGACCGCGAGAAGCAGTTGCCGGCGCCTCAGCCGCGTCGCGTACGGCTCAGGCGGCAAGCGTCCGGGCCTCCGCGAATGAAAGAAATCTCCAGTGCTTCTCGTCTCAGAGGTGCAGCCTTGCGCAGCGGAAGCTCTGCCAAAGTGTTATGCGCGTCGTGTCCCGCCGCCATCAGGCTCCGTATTCAGTGATAGCCAATCATTTGGCCCTCTACCTATTTCCTCTTGTGCTCGCCTAGATTGGTCAAGGTTTTGCCCTTCGTGAAGTCGGCTGTTGCAACGACCTTTTCCTTCACCTTCTTAGGCTTCTTCGCTTCACGGTTGCCACGTCGTTTGTCACCTTTGGTCATTTGAGTTTCTCCTAGTTCTGGATTTGCTTAACGAATTGATCCGTGTTCAAGTCCTTCAAGAATTTGGTTTCGCGTCCTGAGGCTCGTGACCAAGGGACGCAGATCTTCACATCATTCCGCCCATTCCACCCATATCGGACATTTCGTTACCGGCGCCGCCCTCCTTGGGTTTTTGCGCGACCATCGCCTCGGTCGTGATCAATAGCCCGGCAATGGACGCGGCGTTTTCGAGTGCGATCCGAACGACTTTCGTCGGGTCGATAACGCCGGCCTTCAGCATGTCGACGTACTCCTCGGCTTGCGCGTCGAAACCGAAGCTCCGGCTGTCGTTCTCGATGACCTTGCCAACAACGACCGATCCGTCGACCCCGGCATTTTCGGCAATCTGGCGCAGCGGTGCCTGGATCGCGCGCCGGACGATCTTGATGCCGGCATCCTGATCGCCGTTCTCGCCCTTCAGCGATGCCAGAACCTTGCCGGCATGAACCAGGGCCACGCCGCCGCCGGGCACGACACCTTCCTGAACTGCGGCACGGGTGGCATTGAGCGCATCGTCGATGCGGTCCTTGCGCTCCTTCACCTCGATCTCGGTTGCCCCGCCGACCCGGATAACGGCGATGCCGCCGGCAAGCTTGGCCAGCCGTTCCTGCAGCTTCTCCTTGTCGTAGTCCGAGGTGGTGTTCTCGATCTGCGCCCGGATCTGCGTCACGCGCGCCGCGATCGCGCCTTTGTCGCCGGCACCGTCAATGATGGTCGTGTCATCCTTGGTGATCGTGACTTTTCTGGCGGACCCGAGCATGTCCATGGTGACATTCTCCAGCTTGGTGCCCATTTCCACGGAAATCACCTGACCGCCCGTCAGCACGGCGATGTCTTCCATCATCGCCTTGCGGCGATCCCCGAAGCCTGGTGCTTTGACGGCCGCCACCTTCAATCCGCCGCGCAGCTTGTTGACGACCAGCGTCGCCAGCGCCTCGCCCTCGATATCCTCGGCCACGATCAGCAGTTGCTTCTCGGCCTGAATCACAGCCTCCAGCAACGGCACCATGGATATGAGAGAGGTCAGCTTCTTCTCGTGAAGCAGGACGACGCAGTCATCCAGCTCGACGACCATTTTCTGAGCATTCGTGACGAAATAAGGGCTCAGATAGCCGCGGTCGAACTGCATGCCCTCGACCACTTCGGTTTCAGTCTCCAACCCCTTGTTTTCCTCGACGGTGATCACGCCTTCCTTGCCGACCTTGGCCATCGCGTCGGCAATCTGCCGACCGATCTCGGCTTCACCATTGGCCGAGATGGCCCCGACCTTGGCGATCTCTTCGCTGTCGCCGACCGGTCTGGACATGGTCTTGATCTCGGCCACGACCGCAGCGACGGCTTTGTCGATCCCGCGCTTGAGATCCATCGGGTTCATGCCGGCCGCAACCGACTTCATGCCTTCCCGGACAATCGCATGGGCGAGTACGGTTGCCGTGGTGGTTCCGTCGCCAGCCTCGTCGTTCGTGCGCTGCGCGACCTCTTTGACCATCTGGGCGCCCATATTCTCGAAATGGTCCGACAGCTCGATCTCCTTGGCGACGGTCACACCGTCCTTGGTGATGCGCGGCGCACCCCAGGATTTATCGAGAATGACGTTTCGGCCCTTGGGGCCGAGGGTGATCTTTACGGCGTTGGCCAACGTGTCGATGCCTTTAAGCATGCGATCGCGGGCGTCGGTACTGAATCGAACTTCCTTTGCGGGCATGATGTGAATTCCTGAGACTGAGGTTGATGTGAAAGGTTTCGGACTCAGGCGATCACGCCGAGAATGTCGCTCTCCTTCATGATCAGAAGGTCTTCGCCATCGAGTTTGATCTCTAAGCCGGACCATTTTCCGAACAGGATCCGGTCGCCGGCTTTGACGTCCATCGGGATACGCTCGTCGTCCTCGCGCCTTCCCCCCGCACCAACGGAGACAACTTCGCCTTCTTGAGGCTTCTCCTTGGCAGTATCGGGAATGATGAGGCCGCCCTTGGTCGTCTCGTCGCCTTCAATGCGGCGAACGAGCACCCGGTCGTGGAGGGGAGTGAATGACATCGACGTGCTCCTTGTCGAGGATTGTCGGGCGTAAGTACCTTGTTCGAATGCCCGGCTTGGATGCGCGCAAGGCGGCGACAACCTGGTGGGGCTATTCTTCGAGATTGCGGATCAAGACCGCCGCGGTATTGCATCACGAGCGTCGAACCGAGTTTCCGCCAGCGATGATCGCGTTGATCAATTCGGCGACGGCCCGGTGGCTTTCTATTTCGAGTTCGGTGCCAACGGCATTCTCATGGGTCGCCGCGGCGTCGCGAAGAACCCCCACAATCTCGTGCTCCGACAGCAATCCGAGATCGTTCATGGCAAGCAGGAGCGCTTCGCAGATTGACAGGGCGGCCCGACCTGCATGTTCGCTCGCGGTGGACATCCGGGTTTCCTTCCTTGATATCGTGAACCCTCGGGAATGTGAGGTTCAAATACATCCGTACTTCTCGCAGGAAGTGCTCTATGCTGGACTGATCCAGAGCAGTGTCCGAGTCGATTTCCGCTCTTGGGTCGCGACACGCCAGGAGCCTCCATGGCATCAGCAGAACACAGCCCTTTGACCCGCAAGCTCTCGGCCTTCGTCGCTCTGTCGGAGGTCGAACTGGCCGTGCTTGAGCGACTGCACCAGCGTCGCCGCTCCTTCGTCGCGGGACGTGATATGGTGCATCAGGGCCAATCGGCCCAGGCCGCATACATTCTGTCGTCGGGTTGGGTCTGCTCCTACAAGCTGCAGGCCGACGGGACCCGGCAGATCGTCGATTTCCAGGTGCCGGGGGATTTTCTGGGACTGCGCAGCGTCCTGTTGCGCACGTCGGATCACAGCTTCGAACCTATCGTGGACATCGAGGCCGCCGAAGTGCTGGCGAGCGATCTTCTCGGTACCTTCGCACGGACGCCGCGTCTTGCGACGGCCATCCTCTGGGCGGCGTCGCGTGACGAGGCGATGGTCGTGGAGCATCTCGTCGGGATCGGTCGACGTGATGCGGACGCCCGCATGGCGCATTTCTTGCTGGAACTGAAATCGAGGCTTGCGCTGGTCGGCATAGGCAGCAAGGAAGGGTTCGATTGCCCGCTCACGCAGTATCACCTCGCCGATACGCTGGGGTTGAGCGCGGTCCATGTGAACCGCGTCCTACGGCAGCTTCGCGAGAGTGGTTTGGTGACCTTTCGGGACGGCCGCGTGACGTTTCACGACTATGGCGGGCTGGTGGAACTTGCCGAGTTCGATCCGGCATATCTGGATCAGACCGCCGGGCCGCTCCTGAAATGAGAGGGCCGCCCTCTCTTGCTCGGCAGGCGGCCCCGGTGATCACATCAGACGCCGGAGGTTAAGCGAGGGCGTGTTTCGCCGCATCGAGTTCCTTGTTGGTCTCGGCGTCGTTTTTCGCCGTGTGGGCCTTCTCGGCTGCCTGGTAGTGCTTCAGCGCCGCGTCTTTCTTCGGGCCGGAGGGCGCCTTGTCCCACGCGGCCTTCACGGACTTCATCTTCTCGGCAGTCTTGTTCTGTTCGGGAGTCATTGGAATTGTCCTTTCCTGGACGCTCCGAGAATAAGAAGCGTGTCGACATGCCGTCCTTTGGAGATCGACACGCCCACACGCTTCTCGGGTACTCGGAAAAATGCACCACCGAATGTTCGGCGGCACGTCTCACCTAAACGGAGTCGGCGCCCCGCCGCACTGACGCAGGTTAGCCCCGACGCCTGCGGCAGGTCGGTTGCCCATGCGCTTCTCAATTCACTGCAGTTTGCTGGTGGGAAATCCGCAGCCATCTGTCGTCATCGTTGAGGTAGGTTGAGGCACAGAGGGCCTTGTAGATCGGCACATCGGGTTTCTCTGCCGAGACGCGATAGGTGAGAATTGCGATATCACGACACCGCGTGACGCGCCGTTCGGCCATGACAACGGTGCGCCAGCCTGTCCTTTCCCGAAGATGGGTCCAGATCTGGTCGCCCTGGAGGATGCCGGGCGGATAGGGGAACACCATGACGGCGTTGGTCGCTGTCGTTGCCCGCGCGTTCTCGGCGCCACTGGTCCAGAAGTGCTCCTCCATGTCCCAGAGTATGCCCTGTTCGTGTGGAGAAAGCGTACCAGACTTGTGCGCAGCATGTGCCGGTCTCCTCTCGGTCGCGGTTGATACGGTCATTCGCCTGACCCCGACCCGCCAACCATGAACGTCTGAAATAGCACAAAGATGATCGCGAGCACCGCCCAGATCGCTCCGCTTGTTCCCGGGCGGCCATCGGCCACCGTCGAGGCAGCGCGCTGCAGGGCACCTGATGTCGGTCCTTCGGGAAGCAGCTGGCTCAGGTCTCGTGCGATCCTGCCGTAATCGCTGGCGAGCGCAGGAACGTCCCGAAATCCGGAAAGCAGCGTTCCCAATCGTGCCCGCGCGCCGTCGCGCCCCAGCATGACCAGTTCAGCGGTTTCTTTCCATGGATCGAGGCCAAGCCGCGCGAGCGTGGAGAGGACCGTCACGATATATCCGTTTCGGTCCTCGCCGACCGATGCATAGAGAAATCGCTCGAACTCGGGTGGGTGCGGGTTGAGTACATTGGGGTCGGCCATTGTATTTCCATTCCTTGGTTGCAGGAACGCAGATCGCCCCTGTTTGCCAAAGGATACGCGCGGGTCGGTCTCCCCGCCCTTACACAGGTCAGTGCGCGCGACTGCACCCCGGGAAGGTCGCAGCAGGTTCGGTGCCAGGGACTAACATGCGTCAGCGCCAGTCGGACGATCCCGATGTACAAGACACTAAAGCGTTCGACTGGTCAGGCCGGGTCTCCAAGGTGCCCTCGACAGTGATGAGCGACGAATCTGCCAACATCGCGGAGATCAGAGATGACCATGCGGTCGACCAAATCGACGGTGACGTTTTCGAACCCTTTCACCTTGCCGGGATACCCGGGCGATTTGCCTGCGGGCGACTACGAAATTCTTGTCGAAGAAGAGCTTCTCCAGGGGCTCAGCTTTGAGGCGTATCGCCGGACGGCGACCTACCTGACGGTGCGCGGAAGGGGCGGTCATGCGGGACGTACAGAATTACGGGCGATTTCCGACAGCGACCTGAAAGCGGCGCTGAGCCGGGATGCAACCACAAGCGAAACGAACAATCACAGCGAGGCGGCGCTTTTCCCGCAGGAGGACTTGAAATGAATACTCCCGAATGGCTCAAACCTGGCATCTATGGTGCCGTGATCGGTGCTGTCTTTGTCGGCGTCGTCGGATTTACATGGGGTGGCTGGATGACCGGCGGCACTTCGAATGACCGGGCGGTGGCGATGTCCCGTAACGATGTCGTCGCCTCAATGGTACCGGTCTGCCTCGACATGGCGCGGTCAGACCCGGCTCGGGTGGACAAGCTTGCAACGATCCGGGCAGCCTCAACCTACCAGAGGCGCGACGCTCTCATGACAGCCGGCTGGGCGACGATGCCAGGAACCGATGCCCCAGACCGAGACATTGCGCAAGCCTGCCTGAAGGAACTGGAACTCTGAGGTCATGCTGTTCAGAGCCGACGATGTGATGGCGCAAAACGGTTCGCACCGTCAAACGCGCGAGCCAGGCATCGCCCCGAGTGCCAAAACTGAGATAGGAGCTTGCGATGCCATCTGATGACAATGGACCGGAACATCGCGGACCTTGGAAAAACAAGCAGACCCGCGTTCCCCCTGAGGTTGACGCAATTCTCAGGAGGGGCCGGGATCGGCTGCACGGCATCCTGCCGGACGGTCTGCCACCGGTGAAGCGTCTTGCAATCGGGGCCGCCATTGCGCTTGCGGCGTTTGGGGCGTGGTCCTCATATTACACGGTGCCGAGCGACTCTGTTGCGATTGTCCAACGGTTCGGGAAGTACGCGGCCGAGGTCCCTCCGGGGCTGCACTTCAAGATCCCGTTCGGGATCGACGTGACCACGTTGGTCCCGGTCAAGCGCCAGTTGAAACAAGAGTTCGGGTTCACGACTCCGGGTGCCTCCGATCCCTATCAGAGCCCGACGGACGGTCGCCGCGAGACCGAGATGGTGACTGGCGATCTCAACGCCGCGCTCGTGGAGTGGGTGGTGCAGTACCGGATTTCCGAACCCCGGAAGTTCTTGTTTGAAGTGCGCGAGCCGAGCGCGACCCTGCGTTACGTCTCGGAGTCCGTCATGCGTGAAGTCGTGGGAGACCGCACAGTCGACGAGGTGATCACCGTCGGGCGCCAGGAAATCGAAAGCGAAGCCCTGTTGAAGATGCAGGCGCTCGCGACCAAATACGCGATGGGCATCAGCATCGATCAGGTGCAGCTGAAGAATATCAATCCGCCCCAACTCGTTCAGGCCTCGTTCAACGAGGTCAATCAGGCGCAGCAAGAAAAAGAGCGGATCATCAACGAGGCCCGCCGTGAATACAACCGCGTCATACCTTTAGCCGAAGGCGAAAAGGACCAACGGATCCGCGAAGCCGATGGTTATCGCTTGAGGAGGATCAATGAAGCCGAGGGCGATGCTTCACGCTTCACGGCGCTCCTGACGGAATACCGTCTGGCGCCCGAAGTTACCCGGCGCCGGATCTACATCGAAACCCTGCAGGATGTTCTGCCGGGAATTGGTTCCAAGATCATTGTCGACGGGTCCACGGCAAGCATCCTCCCGCTTTTGAACCTTGATCGACAGACAGGAGAGCAACGATGAAGACCCTTTCGCTTATTGCCTCGGGGATCGCGGTTGCCGGGGTCGTCGCTGCGTCATCCGCCGTCTACACCGTCGGCGAGGTCGAACAGGCCATCATCACCCAGTTCGGCAAGCCGGTCGGCGCGCCGATCACCGAGGCTGGTCTCAAGCTGAAACTCCCCTTCGTTCAGGAGGTTAACCGGATCGACAGCCGGGTTCTGGAGTGGGACGGCTCGCCATCGGACATGCCCACCAAAGACAAGCTCTATATCTCGGTCGATCTCTTCGCGCGCTGGAAGATCACCGATCCTCTGCAGTACTTTCTGCGCCTGCGCGACGAACGCAGCGCCCAGTCGCGCCTCGATGATATCCTCGGTAGCGAGACGCGGAACGCCGTCGCCAAGCACGAACTCATCGAGATTGTGCGCACGACCAGGGGCCGGACGCCGCTTCGGGACACGCTTCTGACTGATCAGGAGCTTGCCCAGGACATTGGCGCACTGGTTCCCATCACGAAGGGGCGGGCGCTGGTCGAGCAGCAGATCTTCGAGGCGGCGGCGGAGAAGGTGCGCGTCTTCGGGATTGAGCTTCTCGACATTCGTTTCAAGCGCATAAACTACAATGAGAGCGTGCGACCCAAGATCTATGACCGCATGATCTCGGAGCGCCGGCAGATCGCCGAAAGATTCCTGTCCGAAGGCAACGGTGAAGCGGCCCGTATTCAAGGCAACAGGGTGCGGGATCTGAACAAGATCCAGTCCGAAGCCTATCGCGCCGTCGAGGAAATCCGCGGTGCCGCCGATGCCGCAGCAGCAGCAATCTATGCGGGCGCCTACAATGTTGATGCCGTTTCGGTCGAATTCTACGATTTCACCCGAACAATGCAGGCCTACGGCGACATGATTTCCGACGACACGACGCTTGTCCTGACGACGGACAGCGATCTGTTCCAGTTCCTGCGTGGCATGCAGGGCGAGGCAGACCCGATCCGCGATCCAGGCAGCGTTCCAAGCGACGGTGGCGTGGCGTCAATCGGCAGGGCCCGACCAGCGCAAGACCCCGCGACGCCAATCGTGACACAGACGGAGGTCGAAGCATGCCGATAGGTTCATGGTGGAGGGTTTCAAGCATGAATAGAGGGTATCAAGCGGGAAGCACGTCAATGACACCGGGACCACCGAGGTCGGTTTCTTTCCGCTTCTGAGCAAGACACACCCACTTAATTTCCGTGCCCCTAACCTGCGTCAGCGCACGATTTGCGCTTGGCTGGTAGGTGGATGGCAAGAGATGGATCGCGATGAGGCGAGGGCCTGCCTGCCCCCACTCGAGGACACGACTTCCAACGTCGCACCGCGCAGCGAGGAGGACAATACGCTATGACATCAGTCAAACATCTAACCAGGACAGCCGCAGAGACCACCGATCTCGAACGGCGTGTGCTCGCCCATGAGAAGGTGCTTCAAGCCCTGATCGCCTTCATGGCCCGCACCGAGCCGCGATTTATTGATCATCTGAGAGAACGGTTCGTCGAGCCGATGCGCATGGCGCGGCATGAACATGACTACCGCGAAACCGATGATTATGCGGAAGAATTCATTCGCGCCGTGATGCTCCTCGTAGACGTGCGCGCGCCAAACGAGAGGGAGCCGGAAATGACCGACATGAAACCCGTGCCGCCGAAAAGCAGAGGAGCACAAGATTCTTCCATGAACCGGCCGACGCAGCGCAATGGGGTTCAGGTGCGCGAAAGAAACGGCATCTGGGAGGTGCAGGTCGATGGCAAGTTCCGGGGCGACTACCACCAGAAGGAACATGCCCTTGCGGCTGCGGCTTTAATAAAGTTGTCCCAAAAATGACCAACCGCGCCCGCCTTACAGTTCCGCAAGACTTCCCGATTCAGGCGGCAGAAAACGAGGGCATGCCACCAAGACCCGATTTCGAGGATACGCAACCGCGCTTCACCCGCCCCGGGAGCCAAACTGGAACACACTGCCTGGGTTCTTTGAAGGAAAAAACGGCGACTGGCAAAGCTTGGCCTGCAAGGGAAAAGCCGATCAGACAGGACAAGAAGAAAAACAACAATTCGCTAGCACGACTGATCTCTAGGCTGGCTGTCGTGGCCGGTATCATTGCGTCTGTGGCCTTCCCAGTCTTTGCTCAAGACGGCACTGGACCGATGCCAGACAACGCAGAGGCGCGGAACTATGGTGGGGGCTGGGACTGCGATCTCGGTTTTCGGATGGACGGTGCCGAATGCTTGGCTCTCAACATCCCCGACAACGCCTATGCTACAGGGCGGACATATGGTTCAGGCTGGGCGTGCAGGCGAGGATACGAAGAAGTGGGCGATGCGTCCTGTGAAGCGATCCCCATGCCCGAGAATGCCTATCTGCGATCATCAGGTTACGACTGGCAATGCGAGCGCGGATACCGGCAGGATCGTGAGACATGCGTGCCAATCGTCCTTCCGGAACATGGATACCTCACGGAAGACACGTCGGGGTCCGGGTGGGTATGCGACCGCGGTTTCACACCGTCGGCGAGCGCCTGCGTTCCGATTTCGGTTCCCGAAAACGGCTATCTCACCAATGCCGACTATGGTGCCGAATGGGCCTGTGAAAGGGGCTTCTTCGAAATCGATGGCCGCTGTGATCCCGTGGCGCTTCCGGCAAACGCCTTTCTGGATCAAGAGTCCTACGGTCCGGGATGGCGGTGCGAACGGGGTTTCGAGGCGGTGGACAACGCCTGTGTGGCGATCGACCTGCCCGCAAATGCCCATCTCGATCGATCCGGAAACCGCTGGCGTTGCGACCGGAGCTTTCAACTTTCTGACGGGGCGTGCGTTCTTGGACGATAATGCCCCCAAATCGCGTCCGGCCGAGACGGCTGGCATGCGGTTGCGGATAGGCTGTCGCCTGCGTTACCAGCTGACCCAGCCGACGCCGCTCATTGCAATGCTGAATGTGCACTATTCGCGGTTCGGCGATCTGGAGCGTGCAGACTATCTCGTGACGCAACCGAGCGTGCCGCTGGAAAGCTATCGCGACGGCTTCGGCAATTGGTGCACGCGGATGGTGGCGCCGGCGGGGGACTTCACCCTGTCCACCGACGGGATCTTTCGCGACACCGGATTGCCCGATCCGTCAGCGACCGAGGCCGCGCAGCACGCCGTTCAGGACCTGCCCTTCGAAACCTTGGTCTACCTTCTCGGCAGTCGTTACTGCGACACCGATCTTCTTTCGGAAGAGGCATGGCGGCGCTTCGAGAATACCCCGCCTGGCTGGGCACGCGTTCAGGCGATCTGCGATTTCGTGCACAGGCATGTCCGCTTCGATTACATGCAGGCGAGCGCGACCAGAACCGCGTCCGAAACGCTGGCCGGTCGGCAGGGCGTCTGCCGGGATTTCTCCCATCTCGCCATCGCCTTCTGCCGCTGCATGAACATCCCGGCGCGTTACTGCACCGGCTATTTGAGCGAATTCGGTCAACCGGAGCCTCACGCCCCCGACGATTTCGCAGCCTGGATGGAGGTCTTTCTGGGTGGTCGCTGGTGGGTCTTCGATCCAAGAAACAACAGCCCGCGCATGGGAAGGATCCTGATCGCGCGCGGTCGGGACGCCGCCGATGTGCCTCTGACCCAGACATTCGGGCCGAATACGCTGACGCAATTCAACGTCTGGACAGATGAGTTGACCTGACCTTGGTTTCTTTTGCGACGGGACATCGTAAGTCCGTTCGCCAGTCCCCATATACATAATACCGACGCCAAGCGTTCCGGTCCGACATGGACGAGGAGTTGCCGTCGGTCAATCAAAGGATCGATGACATGTCTTTCAAGGACCTGACTGACCGGGCTGCGGCTGCAATGAATCCGAAGCCTGAGGAGATAGCTAAGACTCTTGCCAAGGAGAACGAGTCCAAACCTGCCGGCAAGGACATACCAGCGAAATCCAAGACATCTTGAGACGTCCACGGGCCACGCATCTTATACTCAAATGGGGCGCGGACCACCCATAGCAACAAAAGAAACAAGCGAAAGGACAGCGCCAATGGAAGATCTGACGAGTAAGACTATCGCGGTTTTCTCCCGACCGTTCACCGTTCCAGGCTTTGCTGAAACGCTTCCGGCGGGCGAGTACGAGATTGAAACGGAACTGGCGTCTCCCCCGGATCAAGTGGACCCCGAAGCTTGGAAAGCCTCCGTCTTGGTGAAGCTTCATCCCCGGACATCGCATCCTGGACTGGAGAGAATCCTGACTGTTTCCCTTGCCGACCTCGACCACGCACGCGCGAGGGACAAGCTGACCGGTAATGCCTTGACGGATTTCTTCCTCGAGGAGATGCTTGCCGACCCGATGATCCGTCTCGTTATGCAGGCGGACGGCGTCTCCGAGGCGCATTTGCGACATCTTTACTCCAGGCCCGGCTTGCCGGAGGCGGACAATAGGCAGGCAGGGCAAGTTGCCCCCTCCAAGCCGAAGGGGATACGAAATGGGACGGATGCAGGTATTTCCGGCCCACTCTCTGGAAGCTCTCGTCCCGGCATAGGAGAATGACGCCGTTGTTGGACAGATGCTTCCCGATCCAACCGAGTGCGTTGTTCGAATGGATCGAAGGGGCTCGGTTTTGACCGATCACCCGATCAATCTCGACGGTCACAGATCCGCTGCCGACCAGCGCGAAACAGAGATGCGTCGGCGCCCTGCGAACAGCCAGCCACCCTCTACGCTCTCGTCGCAACTTGGCCTCGGAAGTCTCGAAGATCAGATGCTGGCAGAGCCTGCGCGGACATGGGTCGAAGTCATGGAGAAATGGCGCTTTCTTCTTGTTCGCTACGCATCGACCCCCGAGGCTGGAGATGAACGCCTTCAGAAACTAATCAAACGGGCCCTTGGCGACATGGAACGACTGAGGAAACGCGAGGAGCGGAAATGACGATCAAGTTCGCGGACGAGGAACTCGAGATACCGAGGGCAGCGGCCGACGTTGCCGCCGAGCGCTTCTGTTTGAAGTGCAGGTCGCGCTTCTGGAGCGAGGGGTTCGTTGAGCGCATATGTTCGCGTTGCAAGGGGTCTGCCGTTTGGCGCGCGGCTATTTCCGAGGGTAGCGGACATGGGCGCCGACGTTCCGGCGGTCGTTTGTCGTAGGTCTCACCGATGCCATCGATCACCCTCACGCACACAACCTGCTATCGGTATCGCATCGCTGTTTCACTCGGCCCGCATCGGTTGATGTTGCGTCCGCGGGAAACCCGGGATCTCAGTCTGACGTCTTTCGACCTGAAGATCAGTCCCGAGGCCCGCATCGACTGGTCAAACGACGTTGCCGGCAATGCGATCGCGACGGCTCAGTTCGACGAGATGACGGAGTCGCTTTCGATCCGGTCGCGCGCGCGGGTGGACCTGAGCGCGCCTGTCTGGCCGGTTTTCCCGATCGCTGCCGACGCTGCCTCCTACCCATTTGTTTATTCCAGCGACGACCGGACCGACCTCGGCTCGCTGGCGAAGCCGCAATACGCGGACGCCGCGGGGCGGTTGTCCGCGTGGGTTGAAAGTTATGTCATGTCACGGCCAACAGACACGCTGTCACTGCTGAAGGACATCAGCAACGGCATCACGGCCAGCATTTCCTATCAGAGCCGCGAAACCGAGGGAACGCAAGGACCGCTGGAGACCCTCGACAGGGGTTGGGGATCCTGCCGGGACTTCGCTGTGCTGTTCGCCGAGGCCACCCGGACACTAGGCTTCGGGGCCAGGCTTGTATCAGGATATCTGTTCAATCCCTCGGGGGACCGGGTCGGAACAGTGGGAAGCGGTTCCACACACGCCTGGGTCGAGGTGTTCGTTCCCGGAGCGGGTTGGATCCCGTTTGATCCCACCAACAGGTCGGTCGGCTCCACCAATCTCGTACCCGTCGCCGTCGCGAGAAGGATGGAGCAGGTTGCTCCAGTAACGGGCAGTTTCCACGGCAGACCCAGCGATGTGTTGTCGATGGAAGTATCCGTGGATCTTGAAGATGCCGGGGCGCGCGCTCCTGGATGACGAGACGAAAGAAGGGATTTTCTTTCGATGCTGGCAACAGCCCTCAGGATTGATGGCCTGAAGGATTGGACTGATTTGCTCTACGTTTCTGCTGGTTAGCAGATTTGGCTTGGCAAACCGTATGCGGATGTCGATACAGCAAGAGACGTAACATAAACTTCATTATGCGACTTTATACTTAATGTTGCGATAGTATATTATTGTATGTATGCTGAACTCCTGTCACGAAGGCTCCTCAGCATGCGTTATTCATTCAAAAAGCTCCTCCCCTCGGTCGCTGTTGCTCTGGCCCTTGCGGGCGTTTCCTTGCCGATGCCCGCCCGCGCGCAGACATACCCGATCGACTGCGCGATCCTCCTCTGCCTGTCTGGCGGCTGGCCCGCGTCCGTCCCTTGCGCCCGGGCCCGTGCCGAATTCATCCGACGAATTACGCCTTGGCCGGTGGAACCGCCGCTACAAATCTGGCGCTGTCCCATGGGCGCCTCCTATGAGATCGAACCTCAACCGAGCGGAACAAATCGGACCTTCGACGCGTTCTTCCGGATTGATAATGTGCGGCCACGCCAGTCATTTCCCATGACCCGTCAAGCACCTGAAGTAATGGCAAAAACGGCCGTTTGGAGCGTTGACGAAACATCAAACGAGTTCGTTCCCGTCGAACTTGCCCTGCGACTCGTTCAAGATCGTGCAGATATCGACATCAGCGGACCAGAGTTCAATTTTGTCCGATCCATTCGAGTTTTTGATGTTCGCTTCGCCTCTCAGCAAGAAACTGGAGAAAATAATCAATGCCGACGCTATGCGCTGGTCTATCTTGGCACCTACGGCACGCAGGGCAAATTTTCATGGGCCGTATCTGCGCCGACGGCTCTACCCGATGCTCATGTCGGGCTCGAAGGCTGGGGGTCGAACTGCCCAAGCGTTTTTAATCGATCGGTATTCGTGGATTGGCGCGACTACGCGGGTAACTATGGGTTTGAACAGGTCGATTACTGACCCGTTCCAGTGGCCTGTCAAACGTCATTCGCCGCAGACACTCTCCGAGTCAACTCTGCCCAGGGTACCGCTTTATGCACAGATACCCTCGATTGGCTTCGAGTTGTCATGACTGATCTTGCCAGCTGTCGCGCCTCGGAATTTGGGTCAATCCACCGAAGTCGATTTCACGCTTTTCAGCGTCACTGAGGTCAGGCAGACACTTTGAAACCCGCTGCGGGCCATTGACATCCCACATCACCGCCAGCGCGCCCGTATTCCAGCGATACACCCACCCGACAACACTACGCTCATCCATCCCGATCAAATTCGCGATCGCGACGCCTTCGACCTCATCTTCGTTCACTGTTTACTGACTTCCTACAATTCGGCGTTGTGGACAGCAGCCTGGATCTTAAATCGCTTGCTGCAACCGCATGCCGAGCCTGGTTATTATCGGTTACTGTTTGTCCTCGTGATAGCGCTCTTCACACCGGGAGAGCTCAGCACCGGTGTTTTCGATCAATCAAATGGTTCAAATCCTGTGGTCGGGCTCCGTGGCGGCTTCGACGATCGCCAGAACCTCGAATGGGTCAAAGCCGATGGCACGCGCCAAAACGACCAGCTCGACCACGTCGATCCGGCGTTCGCCGCTCTCAATGCGCGCCACGAGAGATTGATGGCACTTGAGCCTGTCCGCCAAGTCGTCCTGACCGAGACCCGCGTTTTTACGCGCGTCGACCAACGCCTGGCACAAAGCCTCTTGCCCTTTGCTTCTAATTGTATTCGCCACGCGTCACATACCTTTTGTGACGTCGCTAGCGGATGAAATCTGTTATCTAAAAAGTAGATACTTGAGGGTGTTATCGGCGTCTGGTTTCCATGGGCTGCAAGTCTGATGCTCCCGAAGCTGCCCATCAATCCCCTACCAATTGCAGAAATCGGCCATAGTCCTCACTGACCTCCCTCGCCTCCTCGAACGCGCGGGCCCGTTCACCGTCGAGGCAACGGAAGTAGCTCTGGATATCCTGAATGTAATCTTCGAAATCGCCACGGATGATGTCTGCATAGTCCCGCACTGCCTGCGAATCGCTTGGCACGAAAGGACGGGCCGGGGCGAAGCAGGATTCCGCCAAAACCGGCCCGGGAACGCAGATTAGAAGGACCATAGCTTGCAATGGGAGCAGGCATATCAACCTTGGGTTTCTCAAACCTGTTATCTCCTTGATCGCAGACACTGGCCGTGACTAGTGTTTGCGTGACCAAACTACAGCTAAAGCACGATATTACATCTTGCGGTTGATAGTATACTATCGTAACTCTGGGCTTCAAGTAGGAATGCCTGGGGTCGCGCCATTGGAGAAAGCGTGAGCCGGGCCATGAACTGGGACATCGAAGCACCAAATGTGGTTACGGAAGCCAGGTTCCGCGAACTCGTGGAAAGCGGCTATAGCGCAGAAATCCTGTGCCAGGAGTCGGCACATAAGAAAGGCCCCAGCTATTACGGGGTCTGGATCATGCGCGTTGTCTCTGATGATGGCGTGGAAAAGCTCCTCGTCACCGCCCGCACGCGGACGACCTACAACGATATCAAGATCCGCGAGTTCAAAACGATCTCCGGCGTGGTGTCTTTCTTCATTGGCCTTGGCTTTGCGCATGTCGACCTGCCGCTTGAGGCGGGGACAAGCCGGACCCACAAACTTCCGCCGTCAGACAAAGCCCCATCAGACAAGGGCGCTGACAACTAACCTCGTCTGCCTCTGGCTGGTCGCCGCGCCAGCCTCCGCGCAAATGGTGCTGGTCATGGAGAGCGACGGCTCCCTGATCCCGTCCCGCTCCCAAAGCAGCTTTGCTCGAAACTACAATGACGGGATTGGTCAGGGTTCGGCCTCAGATGGGATCGCGATCTTCGGCGAGGTAGAGGCCGAGCAAGAGGGCGTCCAAGTCGCGGCCCTTGCTCGCCTGACTCCCCTGCCCCGCGCCGATGTCCTCTCCGGGATTCAGACCACGGCCTTGCGCTATGCCGGCCATCCCGGCCTGCGTCGCGCGGGGCTTTCCGTGACGGATTGGCTGGCTCTCTATCGGGCCAATATCGAGGTTGAGAGCGCCTACCGGCAGGATGCGATTTCAAGTGCAGGTGCCATTGGCCTTGGTCAATTGATGCCAGCGACGGCGCGTGATCTGGGCGTCAACCCGCGTGATCCGCTGCAGAACCTCGACGGCTCCGCCCGCTACCTCGCGATGATGCTGGAGACGTTCGGCGATCCGCATCTGGCGCTGGCGGCCTACAACGCGGGGCCGGAAGCCGTGCGCCAACACGGTGGCATTCCCCCTTACCGAGAAACCCAGAACCACGTGGCCCGTGTCATGGCCGTCGTGGCCCGATTGGAAGGATCAAATTCATGAAACAGATTTCAAACGTCTTTGTCGCCTCGCTGGCGCTATTCCTGCTGATTGCCGAACCCGCCCTCGCCCAGAGCATTGATCTCTCCCCGATCCAAAGCTTGTTACAGGGCATTGTCGACGCGCTGACCGGCCCACTTGGCGTTGTCATCGCGACGCTTGCCGTTCTCGGGGTCTTTCTCAGCTGGTTCTTCAACATCATCGATCTGCGCCAGGCGCTCTGGGTCCTCGTGGGCATCGCTGGTGTTGCCGCCGCCCCCACCATCGTTGCCGCGGTCTTTGCCGGTGGCTGAGCGCGCGCCTCTCTTTCTCGGCCTCGTGCGCCCGCCGAAGCTTCTGGGCCTGCCCATCATGTACGCGATGGTCTGGCTCTTCGGTTCGGTGCTCTTGTTCGTCTGGGTCCAGCACATCGGGGTGCTGGGCGTGGCCGCCCTTCTTTATCCGGTGCTGTGGAAGGCCGCAGATTGGGACCCGCGTTTCATCGACGTGATGATGACGGCCCTGCAGGAGACACCGCCCACGCGCAACAGGTCCATCCATGGCGGGGACAGCTATGCCCCGTGATGACGCCCGTGATGCTGCGCTCGATGCCCGCACAATGACGCCAGACTGGTATGCGCGCGAGACCCGCCTCGCGCATATGCTACCTTACGTCAGCCTGGTCGATGACCGCACCGTGCGAACCCGGGTGAACGAGCTTTTTCAGTGCATCCGGCTCGACGGGGTCAACAGCTATACGACGGATGATGCCTATCTCGACAAGGTGACCGCGCTCTTCGCTCGGATCATTGCGCAATTGGGGCCGGAGTTCAGCTATTACGTCCATAAGGTCTCGAAGGCGATCACGCCGGACCTCGAGCCCCTGCGCGAGGACAGTTTCGCGGGAGAAGTCGACCGGCTCTGGCGCAAGAAGCTAGAGACCAGCGGGCTGCGCGACAAGACGCTCACCCTTACGATCATCCATCGCCCTCCTCCAAAAAGCGTCCTGCCATTCCTGAACCGCAGCGCGCCGGATCGCCTCAAGGAAGCGACCGAGAAGCGCCTTCGCCGATTAGGCGAGGCCGTAAACGTGTTCCTGTCTGGCCTGACGGAGCTTAACCCACGTGTGCTTTCGGCCAAGTCCGGCGAGTTGATCGGCTTTCTGGGGGCCCTCAACACTGGCCAGGAACTGCCGCTCTATCCCGCAAACACCTATGGCTTCCTGTCCTTCAACGTCGCCAACACGCGAGTGACGTTTCAAGGCGATCACTTCGAGCTCTCCGAAGGCGTCGTGGGACACCGGTACGGCAAGAGTTTCACCATCGGGGAATACTCGGAAGGCACCTCCTGCACCATGTTCGACATGCTGAACCTGCCGGTCGACATGATCGTCACGCATTCCTTCACGCCGATCAATTCGAACCTCATGGCGGGCCGGATCAAGCGCCAGAAGCGCCAGATGCAGGCCAGCCAGGACGCGGCCCTCTCGCTCATGGAAGCCCTCGATATCGCTGCCGATGATCTGGAGGCCAAGCGGCAGAGCTTCGGCGAGCACCACATGGTCGTGACGATTTTCTGCGATACGCTGGACGAGTTGCAGAGCTTGAGCGCCGAGATCGTGAACGCCGCGGCCGCCGAAGGCGTGAAGATGATCGGCGAGCGGGTCGCGGCCAAGGCGCATTACCTCAGTCAGCATCCCGGCAACCAGCCCAAGCGCGTGCGCGCCAGTGCCATCACCAATCGCAACTTCGCGGATTTCGCGGCCTTCCACCGGACCCAACTCGGCAAACCCGCCACGAAAACCCCTTGGGGCCGCGTCATCACCTATCTGCCCACGCCCGAGCAGAGCGCCTATCGGTTTTCCTATCACGAGCAAGGCTCGCCCGACAAAGAACCCACCAGCGGGCATACACTGATCATGGGACGACCCGGGTCAGGCAAATCGGTCCTCTCGGCCTTCCTCATGACGCAAGCTCGTCGAGCAGGGTCGCGGATCTTCGTCTTCGATTACCGCCTCGGTATGGAGATGGCGGTCCGCGCCAATGGCGGGCGTTATGCATCGCTCAAAGCCGGCCAACCCACGGGCCTCAACCCGCTCTGGACCGAGACCGATGCGCGCGGCACCGCCTGGCTCTCGGACTGGCTCGCCACCCTGCTCTATCGTGCCGACAAGCCGCTGACGCCCGCGCAAACAAATCGCATTCAGGAGGTCGTGCGCCAGAATGCGCAGGCCACGAACCCAGCCTTGCGGAACTGGCGCGACTTCGCATCTCTTTTTGTGTCCACCGATGATGGCGGCGATCTGCACCAGCGCCTGCTCGAGTGGACCGAAGAGGGCCGCTACGGCTGGATTTTCGGACAGACGCTGGAAGACACCTTCTCGCTGAAGGGCGATGTGGTGGGCTTCGATCTGACCGGCATTCTCGACAGCGAGGCCGAGAAGGAACGCATGGCCGTCCTCTCCTATCTCTTCCGCCGGGTTGAGCGCGAGATCGAGGATCGGCGCCCCACCATCATCGTGATCGACGAGGCCTGGAAGGCGCTCGATAACGCGTATTTCGCCGAGCGGCTGTCGAACTGGCTCGTGACCGCGCGCAAGCAGAACACCGTTGCGGTAATGATGACGCAATACGCCAGCCAGCTCGAGCGCACCCGAACCGGCAAGACCATCGTCGAAGCGGTGCCCACACAAATCCTGCTTCCGAACATCCGCGCCCATGCCGCCGATTACGCGATGCTGAACCTCTATGAGAAGGAACTCGATGTGCTTCTCAACACCGGCAGCGACAGCCGCCTTGCGCTCATCCGCGACGACCAGGGCTCGATCGTCGTCGATGCCGATCTGAGCGCCCTCGGGCCCAATCTCACCATCCTCGGCGGCATGGAAAAAGGCGAGGCGCTGGTCGGCGCCGATTACCGCGACCGCCCGGACTTTTGGAGGCTTTCATGATTCGTACTCTGTTTCTTCTCACCGCGCTCGGCGCTTTGGCCTCCTGCGCCCAGTACCAGGAACCGCAGGCGAACTGCTTCACATTCCTCGCGTCCACGGCACCTGTCGCGCCTGATTGCAGCTTCATGCGCGCACCGGGGTAGCGCGGACAAGGATTCCAATCTGACGCGGACAAGCATTCCGATTTAGCGCGGACAAGATTCCGGGGTTCGCGGACAAGATCGCGGAGCCCTTTGGCGGGGTGCTGAGCAATCACGTGGCGGGTAGCCTTTCGCTCTTTTGAGAGCGGGAGGGACCCAATGGCGAGATTGCCGATGAGGAAGATCAGAGAAGCCTTGAGGCTGCGCGCAAGCGGCCTGACGACCCGGGAGGTTGGCGACAGCATCGGCGTCGGCCGTACGTCGGTCAGCGAGTATGTCGGCCGGGCGGCGCGGGCGGGTTTGTCCTGGCCGCTGCCGGATGATCTGACGGATGCTGCGCTGGAAGCGTTGTTGTTCCCGGTCCCACCGCCAGATGCAGCTACCACCTACCCGAAGCCGGACTGGGCGCATGTGCATAGCGAGTTGCGCAGGCCCGGAGTGACCCTGTCGCTGCTCTGGGAGGAATACCGGGAGGCGCATCCCAAGGGCTATGGCTACAGCCGTTTTTGCGAGCTTTACCGCCGCTGGGAGGGCAGGCTGGCCCCGGTGATGCGCCAGCATCATGTGGCGGGCGAAGCGCTTTACGTGGACTACGCCGGGCAAACCTTCGAGATAGTGGACCCCGAGACTGGTGAGGTGCGCCAGGCCGAGTTCTTTGTCGCAGCCCTCGGCGCGTCGAACCTGACCTATGCCGAAGCCACCTGGACACAAGGCCTGTCCGACTGGATCGGCAGTCACACGCGAACCTTCGCATTCTTGGGCGGCGTGCCCACGACGGTGGTCTCGGACAATCTCAAATCCGGGGTCACCAAGGCCTGCTTCCACGATCCACAAATCAATCGCAGCTACGCCGACATGGCGGCACATTACGACACCGCCATCATCCCGGCCCGCCCGCGCAAGCCTCGCGACAAGGCCACAGTCGAGGTGGCCGTGCAGCTCGCGCAGAGGTGGATCCATGCGCGGCTGCGGAACCGGCGCTTTTCCTCGTTGGCGGAGTTGAACGCGGCGATCCGGGAGCTTCTGGAGCGCTTCAACAACCGGCGCACCCGTCATCTCGGGGCCAGCCGCCGGGAGCTGTTCGAACAGATCGAACGCCACGCCCTCCAGCCGCTTCCGCTGGAGCCATACGAGTTCGCGGAATGGCGCTGCCGCAAGGTGGGGCTCGACTACCACGTCGAGATCGACCGGCATTATTACTCGGTGCCCCACACCCTGCTGAAGGCCGAGGTCTGGGCGCGCATCACCAGTCGGACTATCGAGATATTCCATAAAGATCAGCGCGTTGCCT
The DNA here is from genome assembly GCF_008728195.1 of Roseovarius indicus. Lineage (NCBI taxonomy): Bacteria > Pseudomonadati > Pseudomonadota > Alphaproteobacteria > Rhodobacterales > Roseobacteraceae > Roseovarius > Roseovarius indicus. The sequence goes on along the minus strand of NZ_CP031601.1, from coordinate 97,591 downwards.
CGCATGTCCGGACATCGGGCAACCGCAAGCACACTACGGTGATGGATCACATGCCGTCCAATCACCGAGCCTATGCCGATTGGACCCCGGAGCGCCTGTGCCGGTGGGCGTCCAAGGTCGGCCCCAACACGGCATCCCTCGTCGAGGTCATCATGCGCGAACGCAAACACCCCGTGCAGGGGTTCCGCGCCTGCCTGGGCATCCTGCGGTTGTCCAAGGGATACGCGGCAACCGAGTTTGAAGCGGCCGCAAATTACGCGCTCACCATCGGCGCCCATTCCTACGGCTCCCTGCAATCCATCCTGAAGAACAAGAGATATCGCCGGGCCCCGGATCGGCCCGCAGAGGAACCGGCGATCACCCACCCCAACATTCGCGGCGCCGATTATTTCCACTGAGAAAGGATACACATGCTTGATCATCCAACCCACGACCTGCTGCGCCAGCTCAAGCTGGACGGCATGGCGGACGCTTTCACCGAACTGCAATCCCAGGACAGCGCCGCCGACATGGGCCATGCCGAATGGCTCGGCCTCCTGATCGACCGGGAGGTGGCGAACCGCACGACCAAGCGGTTCCAGTCCCGGCTGCGCGCCGCCAAGCTTCGTCACGGTGGCGCTTGCGTCGAAGATGTCGATTTCCGCGCCGCGCGCCGCCTCGACAAGGCTTTGTTCCAACAGCTCGCCGCTGGCCGATGGATCAAGGAAAAGCGCAACCTGCTGATCACCGGCCCCTGTGGGGTCGGCAAAACTTGGTTGGCCTGCGCCTTGGGACAAAGAGCCTGCCGCGACAACGCCACCGTGATCTACAAGCGCCTGCCGAGGCTGTTTTCGGAACTGCAACTGGCGCATGACGATGGACGCTTCCCACGCATGTTCCGCCAGCTTGTCAAAGCGGACTTGCTCATTCTCGACGACTGGGGGCCGGAACGCATGACCGCGCCACAGCGCCGGGATATGATGGAAATCATCGAGGATCGATACGGGTCCGGCGCAACGCTGGTCACAAGCCAGCTGCCGGTCGATGCCTGGCACAACATCATCGACGAACCGACTTTCGCGGACGCTATCCTGGATCGCCTGATCCACAATGCGCACAGATTGCCTCTCGATGGCCCGTCGATGCGCAAGACCCGCGATGCCCCCGCGACCAAAACCGTTGACGAACAAACCGACACCTGAGATGTCAAATCAAACGCTCAGCATCCCGCGCGAACTTTGTCCGCGCACCCCGGAATGACTGTCCGCGTGCCGTTGGAATGGCTGTCCGCGAAGCCCGGAATGCGCAGCTTCACGCCGATCGGCGCACCGGAGGGTGACATTGAGGTCTAAGCTGCCCCATATCCTGGCCCTTTGCCTGCTGCCCGGTCTCGCCTTGTCCCAAGGTGTGCCGACCAATGACAGCGGGCTGACTGCGCGCGATATCGTCGAGACCGGCGATCGCGAGGCTGACCTCGCGGTCCAGGCGGACAAGCTTGCCGTGCGCGAACTCATTGCCGAGATCGAACGGGAGCAGCTGGAAACTCTGCAACGCATCCTCGATGCCCAGACCAGCTTCGGCGGTCAGGGCCCGACCGCGATGATTTCAGGGCTGGAAAACGGAAGCGGCGATCCAGCCCGTTCCGTCGAAACGGTCTACGGCAATGCCGAGACCGACCCCAATCCCGGCGGCGCACAGATGTTCGGGGATGCGGCAGAAAACATCGAGCAACTCATCATCCGCGTCGCCCAGGAAACCAGCGGCTTTGCCGGCGTTGGCCGCGCGGGCCTCTCCCCGGTTCAATGGCGCGCACTCCTACAGGCGCTCATCTGGCAGGAAAGCCGGTTTACCATCGGCGCGCGCTCGCCCGTCGGGGCCTTCGGCCTCACCCAGATCATGCCCGGGACCGCCAGCGATCTCGGCATTAACCCGGAATACTACAACAGCCCCTATCTGCAGGTGCATGGCGGCGCGCGGTATCTTGCGGCCCAGCTCAACACATTCGATGGCAATGTCATCAACGCCCTCGCGGCCTACAACGCCGGACCCGGTCGCGTGTTCGAATATGGGGGCGTACCACCCTTCCGCGAGACCCAGCACTACGTCCAGGTCATCCCCGAACGCTACAATCTCTACCTCAGCCGAATCGGCGGGATCGAAGCGCTCGGCACGATCGACCCCGCGCTTCTGGCCAATGCTAACCTCTCGATGACCGGGCATGGCGCGGCTTTCTATGGCAACAACTCGCCCGCCGCGATCAGGCAAGCTGCCCTGCGTATCCAAGACATCGTCACGCGGATTTCCGCGACGGAAGACGTACAGGAAAGCGTCGCGCTCAATACCTATGCCCGCGCCGAACTCGTGCGTCTCGTCGCGGCCCGCATCCGGCTACAGGCGGCGCGGACCCGCGTACTCTCGGCCGAAGAGCTGGCACAGGCCAGCGCCCGCATGGCCGAGGGCGCGTTCATGGAATTCACGATCAGGGAGATAGACTGATGAGACATCTACTCATGAGAACGGCCTTGGCCACGACGCTTGGGATTGGCCTGCATCTTGGCACCCTGTCCCCTGCCCTGGCACAAGGCGTGCCCGTCGTCGATACCCAGAACATCGCGCAAAACATCCAGCAACTCCGGCAGATGATCGAGGACGAGATCCTGCAAAACGAGCAGCTGACGCAGCTCCGTGAACAGCTTGCCACTCTCACGGAACAACTCGCGGAGCTGCAACGGACCTACGAAGCCCTCACCCGCCTCGCCGAACTGCCGGAAATCATCCGCACCGAGATGGAAGACGAGCTGAACGGCCTGCTCGATCAGGAGTTCGGAGACATCCTCGCCACGATTGAGGCCATCAAGACCGGAGACTTCTCTGGCCTGTCGGGCTCCGGCGCGGGCGAGATCGAAACACAGATGGACCGGGTGCTGGCCGATCTCGGCTTTGATGACGATACCCTCACGGAAATGGCCACCAGCGGAAATCCCGGGGCCAACCGCGTGGCGACGCAGGCCACAACCGGCGCGCTCGTCTCGGCCGCTGCCCAGAACAGCTACGAGGACGCGGGCCAATCGCTGGAACGCGTCGACCGGTTGGTCGGGCTGATCGATGACATGGACGAACTGAAGGAAAGTATCGACCTCAACACGCGGGTGACGGCGGAGCTGGCAATTGCCCTCGTCGCCATGTGGCAGCTTGAGGCCGTGCAAACCGTGGGTGACGGCACAGGCGGCGTGATTGATGCCGCCACAATCGCCGAAGAACAGCGCTTCATGGATTTCACCTTGCCGGACCTTCGGGCCGAGTAATCGTGGGGGCATGAATGGTGGCGAGTGAACAGGAAATCATCGAGGAAGAACTGGTCTACGGTGCCTTGCGCCGCGAACGGCTCTGGCAACGCCTTGGCCTGACGGGCCTTGTCTTCGGTGGCATCGGCTGTCTGAGCGCCGCGGCGGTCTCGATCCTCGATGTCGACCCGCCCCCCGTCGTTGTTCCCTATGATCCCGCCACCGGCTTTGCACTCCCCGAAGCCTCGGTCGGCGCCTCCTCGGTGACCGCCAACCAAGCGATCATCGAGGCGGAGGTGTTCCGCTATGTGACCGACCGGGAGGTCTACAACCAGCTCGACAACGATCTACGCATCCGCAACGTCCTGCGCCGCTCGGACGGAGCTGCCGAGAGCGGGCTGCGCCAGATCTGGAACAGCGCCAATGAGAACTACCCGCCGACGGTCTATGGCCCCAATGCGCGGCTCGACGTGGAGATCCTCAGCATCAACCGGATCGGAACCAACCGCGCGACGGTCCGCCTGCGCAAGCGCCTGACATCTATCAACGGCGTCCAAACCGGGCTTTTCACCGCCACGCTTCTCTTCGAGTTCCGCCCCGAGACCCGCCGCTCCATCGATGAGGTCTGGACCAACCCCTTCGGCTTCACGGTCCTCGAATATTCCATCCGCTCCGACAGATTGGAGAATTAATGCGTTTCTGGAATTCAATTCAAAATATCTTGTCGCCAATGTCCCGAGAGCGCGCAGCGTGGCAGGGTATTGGCGACCCAACTCATTCCGGAAACGCATGTTTGTTCCCTGCTCGACTTTTCATATTGCTGATTGCCCTGTTGCCCGGCCTTGCTTTCGCCGAAGCCATCCCGCGTGGCGGGCCCAATGACAATCGGGTGCGGCTGGCAACATATCAAGAAGGTCAGGTCTACCGGCTCAGCGTGTCGCTCACCCATGTGACCACGGTCGAGTTCGGGGAAGGCGAGAGCATCCGCTCGATCATTGCGGGCGACACGGAAGGCTTCGAGATCGACGGCGTACCCGGGGGTCAGGCCTTCGCGATCAAGCCGGTGGCGCGCGGGGTGCATACCAATGTGACCGTCTACACGAACAGGCGCAGTTATTACTTTAACGTCGAGGAGACCCGCAGTCCGACCTTTTACGTGGTCCAGTTCCGCTACCCCGAAGACAATACGCGGCCCACACGTGCCATCGCGGCCCAAGCGCCGAACTATAATTACGGTGCCAGCGCCCGGACCGAGTTCACCCCCACCCGTGTCTGGGATGACGGGACGTTTACGTATTTCGAATTTCCGCGGAACGCGCCGGTGCCTGCGATCTTCCGCTACGCCAATGGCCGTGAGCGCACGGTCAACACGCAAACCCCTGAAGACGGCGTGATCCGCGTCAGCGGCGTGAACCGACAATGGGTGCTGCGGATCGGGGAGGAGGTGGTCTGCATCGAGGCCACCCCACCTGCGGGGGTAGGCTCATGAGCGATACTGGAAACGCAGACCTCGAGAAACGCCTCGCTGCTCTAGAACAAGGCAAGGGCGCTGGTTCGCCCCCTGCCCCACGGCGCTCACCGCTGCTCGCTTTGGTCGTCGTCCTCGTGATCGGCGCGGGCGGTGCGTTGCTCTATCTCATGTCCCAACCCGAGGAAGAGGAAGTCCTTCCCACGGCCACGCCGGACGTGTTCCAGAACGAAGGCGACGGGTTCGGCGCCATCGAGACCTTGCCCCCGCCCGAGCCCGAGGTTGTGTTCGTCGCACCCGATCCGGTCGAGCCCAATGCTGAGCTTCTGGCACAGCTCGCAGCCCTTCAGGCCCAGATCGAGGAATTGCGCAACGCCCCTGAACCGGTCGTCGAGGAAGACACCGCCGCCGCAGAGGCGATCGACGCGCTGACCGCTCAAATCGCTGCGCTCCAAGCCGCCTCGGAAGCCGCACAGCAACGATTCCAGGACGAACTGACGGCGCGGGATCGCAGCCTTGAGCAACTCCGCATGGATCTGGAACTGGCCCAACTCGAGGCCAACCGCCCCCTCCCCGCACCCACCGGGCCCACCGAGGACGAGTTGCGCGCGCGGGAAGAAGAACGGCTGCGCCGCGAGGAAGAAGCACGACGGCTCGCGGAACTTGAACGCCGCGCTGCTGAGGAGCGCGCGTTTCAGGAGCGCCGCATCACCTCGCCCACCATCGCCTTTGGCGGCACGTCCGGTGCGAATGAGACGGCGCTGACCGAGCGCACCTTTGGCGAAGTGACGGATTTCGTTCTGAACGGCGCGCTGCCCACTTCGGTGACGCAAGCTGAGGTCATCGCCAACCCCTCCAACACGATCATCCAGGGCACGATGATCCAGGCCGTCATGGAAACCGCCCTCGACAGCTCTCTGCCCGGCCAGACCCGGGCCGTTGTTTCCGAAGACGTGTTCAGTTTCGACGGTTCTCGGCTCTTGATCCCGCGTGGATCCCGCCTCATCGGGCGCTATCGTTCGGGCGTTGATATCGCGCAGCGCCGGGTCACCATCGCCTGGGACCGGATCATTCTGCCCGACAACCAGACCATCCAGATCAGTTCTTTTGGGGGCGATGAATTGGGTCGCTCCGGCGTCACCGGCTTTGTCGACACGCGCTTTGACGAGCGCTTCGGCTCGGCCGCGCTGATTTCTCTGATCTCCGCCGCGCCAAGCGCCGCCGCGGCAAACGTGCAGGATGAGACCGCCGCGGACGTGCTGGAAGACGTGGGCGATGATCTGGCAGATGCCACGGACAGCGTGATCGGCGACTACCTCTCGATCGGCCCCGTCATCTACGTCGACCAGGGCGCGCGCGTCACGGTGATGGTCGACCGCGATCTGGAGATTTTCTGAGCCCATGTCGCTGAGCTATCTCGAAACCTCCCTCGACAGGATCGCCGCCGCCACCCGCGACGATGTCATCGAGATCTGCATAAATCCTGACGGAAGCTGCTGGGGAGAATTCCAGGGCGATCACTTCATGCGAAAGCTGGACCAGAGGCTGACCGCAACAGAAGTCAAAGACCTCGGCAACCAGATCGCCTCTTCCGCAAACACCACGATGAGTAAGGACCGCCCCATCGTCTCGGTTTCAATCACCTACAAGGGGCGACCGATCCGGGCGCAGGTCATCACTCCACCTGCAGTGCTAACCGCCATGTCGATCAGCCTTCGGTTCTTTTCAAGCCTGCCACTCGACGGGATCGCACTCGACTTTCTCTATGGCAAAGAACGCAAGCTCGAAGAACTGCGTCTCGAGAAGACGCGGGAACTGCGCGACGTTGTGGCCGCGGGCGTGATCGACGATGCGCTGGCCTTTTGCGTCGACAACAAGCTTAACATGATCGTCTCTGGCGGCACCTCCACCGGCAAGACCGTGGCTGCGCGCAAGATCCTCTCGCACGTGCCATCCGAGGAACGCATCGTCACCATCGAGGAAGCCGCCGAGCTTCTGCCGACCCAGCCCAATGCCGTGACCCTCATCGCCAATCGCGACGCGGAATTCCAGACCGCCGATGTGCTGCTCACCGCAACGTTGCGCATGCGCCCCGACCGGATCATCCTGGGCGAGGTGCGAGGCAAGGAGGCCATGACCTTCCTCGAGGCGATCAACACTGGCCATGGCGGCTCAATGACCACGCTGCACGCAGAAACCCCGCAACTTGCCGTGCAGCGTCTGGCCATCGCCGCACTCAAGACCGAGATCCCGATGACCTATGCCGACATGATCCAGTACATCGAGAACTCCATCGACGTAATCATCCAGGCCGGTCGCCATGATGGCAAACGCGGGATCACCGAATTCTACCTCCCCGGCAACAATGAGATCGGAGCTTCCCAATGAAAACCTTTGAATACGATATCCTGTCCTTTCCCATGACCCGCAAAACCAGTCTTGCCGACATGCAGGCCAGCCTAAATGTGAAGGGGGCCGAAGGCTGGGAGGTCGTGTCGATCAGCTCCTCGGAATTCGCCAACGTGGGACACACGGTCTTCTTGAAGCGCGAAACCACGGCCATCGGAGCAACGGCATGAAGCAGGCGCGGTGTCTCATTGCCCTGATCGCGATGGCCCTGAGCCTGACGGCCGCGCCCGCCTTCGCCGAGCGCAACCTGGTGCCGACACTTGAGCCCAGTTTCAACGTCTGTCCGGACCGCCCGGCGGAACCTACCTGGATGCAAGAAATCCCCCTGCGCCAGGCCTATCAGCGCGTATTGGTCCAGGACATCTACCGCGCCCAGAACCTTGAGCGGATCGTCGAGACCGGAAGCTGCGCCTGTGAAATCCGCTTCCCAGCTTGGGACGAGGCCGAGGCCACCTTCCGCGATCACCACCCCACCGCCGAACGGTGGGAAATGCTGCAAGCCTCGGATGTCTACAACCGCCGCGCCAACGACGCCCGTCTCGAGGCCAAAGCGATCTGCGAAGCCGCGGGCAACTGGTGAGGCACAACCCCGATGAGCGTCGTCACCTATTTCGTTGAAACCTCACAGGGCTACCTCGATACCGCCGCCGAAACCCAGTTCGGATCTGTCGCGGCGACGGTTGGCACGCTGCTGGTGCTGGGAACAACGCTGGTGGTGATCCTCGTCTTCCTGAACATGATCTACCAGTACAAGGCGATGGACGGGCGCACGGCTTTTTGGCTTGCAGTCAAGATCGGGCTCATCGGGATATTTGCGACCAATTGGGTTCAGTTCAACGCGCTGTCTTCCGCCATCCTTGCCGGGATCGACAGCATCGCCGGCGCACTTGTCGCTTCGGTCGGGGGCGGCAGCCCCGGGCCCTCCGGTACTTTCGCGGAAGAGTTCGATCGGCTGATCTCGGAACTCGGCGATTACCTGAACGCCGCCGGTTCCGAGCTGAACTGGATGGCCGGTGCCATGCTGGACATCGTCGGTGTGCTTCTGCTCTCGATCCTCGGCGGGCTGGCCGCCTTCATCTTGGTAGCCTCTCGGCTGATGATCGCGCTCCTGATCGGGATCGCCCCGGTGATGATTTTCCTGACGCTGTTCGAGGTGACCAAGGACTATTTCGCGCGCTGGCTGTCGGCGCTGATTTCCTTTGCGCTCTACCCCATTGTCGTCGCAGGCGTGTTCGCAACGATCACAGGGGTCTCCTCAGCCCTCATCGGCGAACTAGGCGACCCCGAAGGGGCCTCAAACATCGGTGCGCTCATCCCCTTCTTCATGATGGTGCTCATGGCCAAGGGATTCATCATCGCAACACCCTTCATCGTCCGCGCAATCTCCGGCAACATCATGATGCCCGCCCTCTCCGGCGGTCTCGGTGGCGGCTACAGCTTCACCCGTGCCGCAATGGGCAGCCAGCAGGCCTACAACCGCTACCTGATCGGTGGCGCCAGTGGTGCGGAATACGCAGCCCTCAGGGCTCGGCAGTTTTTTGGGGTACAGCAGATGCCTGTGCGACAAGGCATGGGACAGACGGGTCAGGCAAGCGGCGCAGGATCATCGGGGGTCGGGTCCCAGATGCTGACGCAACTGGCTAGGCTTGGAAGGTTGGGGCGACGGTGACGGGCTAATGAAAACAACCCTCCAAAAACCGCAAAGGTACTGCTGGTGAACTTCTACGGGCGGTTTTCATATCCAAAGCGTTGATTTTAGTAGACCAGGATAGCCGCCAAAAACGACTGTTTGCGACCTGAAGTTTATTAGAATCTTCTACGCCTTCGATAGCCACGCTGGGTGGGTTCTGCGAACTGAACCACTGGTAGCGGCCTCCCTTCACTAATCAACCTAGCGAACTCCACCTTTGGGAAGTCGAAGAGATAACGGCTTCTGCCTTGTGCGGCTGTCAGCAAGCATAGATTTTCGCCGCCAAAGTCAAATCCGACGATCTTGCCCAATGATCCCCATTCTTTGAGAAGCCGTGTTTCCTCGCAATAAACGGTGTAGATATCAACGCCGTCGAACCGTTCCGGATAGTTTTCTGACAACATACGTTCATATTGGATCAGATCAGTTGGGCGGCGGGTTCCATCGATAATCCAAATTACTTGACCGTAGAAATCTGTGCGCTTTCTTACCTCAGCCGACTTGATAGCAGAGTGCTGGAACTCGATCACAAGGCCATAGGGTGTTTTGATATCCGCAATATGAAGCTCGCCAGTTTCATCGCGAGCTGGCACCTCTTGCCAGTCGGTGAGAAACCGGTTCTTCCAGTCGCGATGCCACTCGGTTTCGTTTTCCCACCAATGATCACAATGGCGGCGGCCTTTGTGCGCCCAATGCCAGACCTTCTTGGTCCCGCATCGAGCTAGCATGGCGGCATTGCAGCCTGGGCAGTTGCCCAAGGCACCAGGCGTCGCCTCAACTCGTTGACCATTCAAAAGTGCAAAACGCATTCCGATCACGCCTAGTTCAAATCTGACTTTACGTTCTGGTACAACGTCACCAACTCGGCCATGCCCATGTCTAAGATTGGCTCATACATAAAGGAATTGAGATGTATATTCGCTGGCGTGATTAGATTAACGCGGCGTAGAAGGCCTATTTTTTCGGCTTCATTATTGAACAAGTCTTTGAATTTTTGAAAAATCTTCCCCGTCTGCTTATTCGAAACATCAAATTCTTCCTGCGCAGAACGGATCTTCGCGACCATGTATCGCTCGGCTCGCATTCTGATCGCGATTGACAGAGCGATCTTGTGCTCAAGATTGATGCCATCGGCAACTTTTTCACACTCATCGGCCGTGGCGAAAAGATGCTCAATAATTGGCTGCGTCAGATCAACATCAGGGAAAGTACACCCGCTCAAATGGCGTTCGAATACAGCCTTGTAGTCCTCAATGGTGAGGGCTTCAGTTTCATCTTTGTAGTGGAGCATCCTGGTAAGCTGAAGGTAGTCAGCATTAGGATTCCCATCGGCATCTTTTGGGCCAAGCGTGTACTCGATCAAATTACGTAAGAACGGGATATAGGCAATTAGAACGGACGGTTCCGCCAATCTGCCCTGCCACTTACGAAACGGACTCTGGATATCCGTCCGCTCGAATGGCTCAAACTTGATCCCATCATCAGATCGAAACGCCAGCCGACACTGATGTGCTGGACAGATATCTCTGTTTGAAACTGTTCGAAGGAAATCAAAGTTGTGAGTCAGGACGATGGCAAGGAAATTGGTGTCTTCGACCTTGGTTACATCCTCCAAGAAGTCGATGATCGCGAACTTGTTCTTGTAGTCAAACGAGTCAGAAATGTCGTCAAAGACAAAGAGGGTCTTGGTGCGGTTCTTCCATCGCACGAATACCTCATACATAATATCAAGTATGTACAGCGCGCGGCTTTCACCTGTGCTTAGCGCTCGGAGCAGTTCTTGCTTTTCGGATGAAGCATAACGCCTCTCATCACCTGCATCTTTGATGATAAAAGCAATCGAAGGAGCACTTCCTTTGAGGATCGCATCGGCCTTATTCTCAACGGAAAGTTCAAATGGCAGGTAGAGAAAGCGACGATTGAAATCTGCCACTACAGCATCCCAATCACCTCTGCTGCTGTCCGCGTCTGCGATGATTTCAGCGAGAGCACTTTGACCAGTTCGATACTCGGATACCAGCGCTTTGTACTCATCAAGTGCAGCCCGAAGATATTGCATCCAAAGGTCACGTTTCAGGCCTTTCGGTTCGTTTAGCATAGGCAGAAGGTGTTTATTATCTGTGATATAGTCTCGGAAAGCCTGCAGCTCCTTATTTTTGAGCTTTGAATTGAATGTGTCGAATTTCTTCGCCACCGCCTCATCGTTCAAGACGCGAAGCTTCTCCTCTTCGATGCGCTCGCGAAGAGATTGGTCCGATGAAACCTCTTCCTTCTGATCCGTGTTTTCATCCGCCAAGCTGATGCTATGTCCAGCGTTAAAAAAGTTGTTCGCTTCGAGTTGCTGCTGAACCTGGGCGACATTGTGATACTGAAAATCCCTTCGAAGGATTGGCGATTGTTCGGTTATCTCGTCATACTTTTGCGCAAAGTCCTCGACCGCAGCCGCCACATCTTCGCTGGCAAGGAATTGCTGAACTTTTGGGTCGTACAGGATTCTGTAGTCGGCTTTGCCGAGGTCCGATTGATGAAGTTCGTTGAGCTCGTCCTCAATCGCAGAAAGTGCCTCATAATAGCTGCCGCCGAACACATCCTCGATAATCGGGTCTAAGTTCTCCCGTGATCTCTCTCCAAACCCCGCAGCGTTCCTGAGAGCTTTGTCCAAAGCCTTTTTTGCTTCGCCAATCGACTGATGGATTTTTTCGTACTTCGTTCTGAGTTCGGCGTTCGCAAGAAGAGTGGACACCTGACTTGAAGAGAATTTGTCATCGTAGGATTTAACGACGAAAATTTCCTCTTTCTTAATGGCTTCGCCATTCAGGGTGATCTCACAAGTAGGTTCGCGATCCGGGAAGTGCAGGTCCTTCGGCGAATTGCCTTCCGAAAGGTCCATCATTGTCTTCGCAAACGATGTTTTCATAACACCGTTCGGAGCGTAGATCGCGTAGCCTTTGTGCTTAAACTCCAGCTCTGACTCAAGTTTTCCAATTCCATAACAATATCTTAGATTTATGTTCAGCTTATCGGCCACGACATTCTCCAAATGATCTCTGCGCCCCCAAAGGCCATTGCATTTGGCCCTAGCGGTTCAGAACGTGCAAGGAAACAACCTCTGCTTCCCACCGCTCATGCCTGAATGATCCTTTCAACCAACGTTGGAAGAATTTGAGGAACAAGCTTCGAACTGGCTGCATCCAACTCCAAGAGCGGCTTCGACAGGTACGGATGAAACTTCTCCGACACGAAGTTCCCTGCTCCCGCGAACAGATCGACAGGTTCGCCAGATCGAATATGCGTTAGTGCCGTTTGAAGATCGGGGGTTTCGTCCCCTGCCTCCACCAGCAGAAACCCGTCATGCTGTTCAACCAAGAACCCCTTACTTCTTAGTGCGAGCGCGAGAGTTGACGTCTTCACCGTTCCGACCCGCGTTGCGATGATCGATGTACGTTCGCCAAAACTGTAGATATTCTTGGTCCGGAACCCGAGTTGCTCATAGTGGGCGCGCGCTTCGTCTAGCATCTCTAGCGAAACGGCCTCCATGTAGGGTGGACTGATACCCCGCTCGAGCACACTGAACATTCGGTCTATCACCTTGTCATAAATGTCGCCTGCATCGCCGCCGAAGACTGGAGGCACACCAGCCTTCGCGGGTTTGACGATTATGACCTTTTCACGATCATGAATTTCTTGAACAACCCAACGCCGCCCGGAAAAAATCAACAGCATCCCCGGAGCAAGAACATTGTCGATCGGCAAGGTTCCAAGATCCCGCCCCTCTGCAACCAAACGGAATTCCTCAGGTGTCTGGAACACCGCATAGAAGCTGTAATGCTCGACCAGCTTCTCGCCTGTCGGGCCCAAGAGTAACAGCCCACTTCCGGCCTGTTCGATCAAACCGGTTTCAGGATGGCCAATCGCACGCAACACATCGGCGAACACCTCAGTCGTGACCCTTCGAAAAGGACCCTCGCGGCACAGTACATTGTAGACCACGCTTGCGGACGCACCGCCGCGCTGCGCGATAACCGACAGTATCTGATGAACGAGCGTCGAAAGATGAAGCGCTTGCGGTTTTGGCGGTTCGCACCAGCCTTCCAGCAACAGATCTATCATCGCGATAGACCTGATCAGGCCCAAGCGAAGTCGATCGACGAAACTGCTCTCCGGCGACAATTTGGCTTCGACGGCGTACTGTCGGAGTATAGCAGGTTGTCCTTCACGCCGGCCTGATCGCCCGAGCCGTTGCCGCAACGCTGCTACGCTAAACGGTGCCCCTATTTGAGCCACACAGGTCACATCACCGATGTCGATTCCAAGCTCGAGGGTCGACGTGCAAATCGCAGTCGTCGGCTTCGCAGGATCCTTGAGCCGCCGCTCCACGAAGTCACGGTGATCTCGGGAGAGGCTCGCGTGGTGGGGGTAAAATTCCTGCGGCAGGTGTTCTCGCTCGCAAAGCTCCCGCAACCGATCTGCGTAGATCTCCACCCGCTGGCGCGCTCCGGCGAAGACCAGGTTGTCGCTGCCTCGAAGGTGTTTGAAAAGATGGGCTGCTATGGCATCCGTTGCGGATGGACTGTTTCCATCTTCATCGCCTGAGAGGTAGCCGCGAAGCTGAAGCCTCAATTCAGCCTCGCCGCCATCTGCTTCGATCAGTTGGACAGAGCTTGCTGCGTCAGGGCGAAGATAGGCCTTGGCGAGGTCCATGTCGCCGAGAGTGGCTGACAGACCTATCCGACGGATTGGGCGCTTTGTCGCGAGCTCGAGCCTTGTGAGCAGTGAACGAAGCTGGACACCACGTTCGCTATCTAAAACCGTGTGCAATTCGTCGATCACGACTGCCCGCGTGGCCCCAAACAGGCGAGCGATTTCCAAACCACGACGAATGAAAAGTGCCTCAAGGGACTCTGGGGTTATCAGCAGGATCCCTTTTGGAGATTTCAACGCGCGCGTCTTGATCGATTGCGAGACATCCCCGTGCCAGGGAACAACCGGAAGCTCTGCTTCCTGGCAGATGCCCTCCAGCCGTATGGCCTGATCCGTGATCAAGGCTTTCAGCGGACCGATGTAGAGTAGATCGAAGCCGGTGCCGTCGCACGGCTCGTCAAGCACCTGTGAAATCAACGGCAGGAACGCCGCCTCCGTCTTTCCGCCCGCCGTTGAAGCCGCAACGATCAAATCGGCATTAGTTTCGCAGATCGTCCGGATGGATCGCGCCTGGATGTCGCGAAGTTCGCGCCATCCTTTCTGGCGTATCCATTTCTGCACAGGCCTCGCCAGTCTGTCGAACGCACTGCTCATCGACGTCAGAGCTTGAAGCTGATCAGGTCATCGTCACCGGGGTCTTGGGCACCAGTCGACTCGTCTACCTCGGTCATGTCTTCGCCAAGGTCTTCGGAGACTTCGATCTTTTCGATCAGATCACTCCATTCGACACCGGGGTTTTGCTCGAGCACGGAAAGCAAGTTCACGAATGCGGTCACCGTATTGCGCGGCGTGCGGAAGTAAGCTTCACCGATCCGGTCCGAGCAATGCGCCATGAAGGCCTCGAGCGCGTCGTCCGGCAGAGCAACGGCGTCGTCCTGCATGATCCGCCGGACATTGGCCAGAAGTACGAAAAGGTCTTCAGGGGTCAGGCTGGCGAGCCGGACAACCGGTCCTGAAAGATCGACCAATCCGTCTCGCGCGAAGGTGTTCTCGGCCAAACGTGATTGAAGGGCTTCGTAGCTGTAGAGCCCTCGACGGGTGTTCATCAGAAACTCCGGGGTCCCGCCCATGAGAAATCCGAGGTTCTCGGCACTGCCCTGCAGCACATCATTCAGGATCCGGAGTATCTGTTCGTAGTTTGCATTGCGGGCCTGCGACGATGTGAGCTTGTAGAGGTTCACCATCTCGTCAAGGCCGACCAGCAATCCTTTATATCCGGCCTCGCACACGAATGCCGACATCAGCTTCAGATGGTCATAGACACTGGAGTCGTCGATGATTGTTCGTACGCCAAGTACTTTGCGCGCGTCGGTGCGTGTCGCGAATTCACCGCGCAGCCACCTCAGGGCTGCGGATTTCAACTCGTCGTCACCGGTTTCATGGCCTTCCCAATATCGGCGGATGACTTCCGCGAACTCAAACCCTCCGGTAAGTTCTTCAAAGTGGCCAAGGCGTTCACGAATGACGGTCCCCGTAGGCAAATCCCGTTCTTCAGCATCTCGGTGAGCCTGGCTGACAAACCGTTCCACCACGCTGGCCAATGCCCCGCCATCGGGCTTTGTCCGCGTCGAGAGGTTTCGGGCCATCTCCGCATACAGCCCCCGAGCTTGTCCGCCGGTCGCGTGAATGCGGCGATCCGGCGCCAGATCCGCGAACATCACGACCAGGCCTTTCTCCAAGGCGACGAGGCGGATCAGGTTCATGAAGAACGTCTTGCCCGATCCGTATTCCCCGATGATGAACCTGATTGCCGATCCGCCATCGGATATCCGGTCCATGTCCTTAACGAGCTCTTCAATCTCCCGGACGCGGCCGACCTGAATATGGCGCAAACCTAGCTTGGGCACGACCCCGGCCCGAAGCGCCTGTACGATTGCATCGCGTTCACGTGGTTTCAACTTAGACATCCCTGCCCTCCGCACTCATCTTTTCTTTTACCGCCTCCGCAATCTCCGGGGACATGTCATATCCATCATACTCGTCGAGAAGCGCTTCATCGTAGGTCTCAAAAGCCCATTCATTCACAACTTCCAGTGCCCCGGACGCCATCAAGCCATGCGAGGCGCAGATCGTCTCGAACTCTGTGTCAGACCAATGCTCCCGAGTAACTAGTTCGAGGACAAGGGCGCCGTGTTTCGGGTCAAGCCCCGCCAGCTGGCTTTGGCTGGCGGGCCCAGACGCACCACTTTCTTCCTCTTCGACATCGAAAATCTGACCGAGGACGGACGACACGCGCTCAGTGTCCGAACGGATTGCTGCGATCCGCGACGCGTCGAGTTTGGGTCCGCTGGCTTTTTCAAGATCGGGTATCGCTTCGCCCGGGCGACCCGGTTGCGAGGCACGAACAGCGCGAGGACCATCCGCGACTTCGCCAGCATGCAGATCCGAGTAGGCAAGCGCAGGATCGAGGCCCAAAGCCTTGTAGATTTTCTCGATGCTTGCGACTTCGTCGGAGTGAATAATGCCATCGGCATGTGCTGCACCAACCAGTGCTGCCCGCATAGCGGCCTGGCTGTCTTGGCCCACATCCTTCAATTTGCGCCGCAGAAGCGTCATGTCCGGCGGCACGGCCAAGAACCATTCAAGGTTTGCACGCAGCCTGCGGCGTTCCTGATCGCTGAGGGCCGCGGCGGAAACCTGATCCTCCAGCGCCCTGCGCTCGGGCTCCGCGATGCGACCATCCGCATGGGCGACGAAGGACCCGAGCGCTAGTTCCATAAGAGCGTTTCGATAGCTTTCGGAAACTTCCTCCAGTCTTTCGATGGGTTCACCCAAGCTAAACAGCACAACAGGTTCCTCTGCCTTGGGTGATCGGAGTGCAAACCGAGGGTCAGGTGCGAGACCAAAACCCAGGCGCGCGAGCGCGTCGGCCGCTCCTGTCATCTGCCTTTTCGCGATCTTCTCGTTCGTTTCTCCCTCCAGCCGTCCGATGACCTCCTTGAGCGGCACCAATCCCCCTCGATCGACGACATCGCTTGCCCAGAATTTCAAGCGGTCCATTTCCTCAGATGGGAAGGCTTCCCAAAGTTCAGTGGGCATCAAAGCATGCGCTTCAACGCTTCCGCGACCTTCAGGATTTCGGCCCAGGAAGCGACTGAGCTTGTCGAGATCGTTCATCACCTCATCAGCCAGCTCCTGAGCAATCTCGATCGGTTTGCGCAGGCCGGAAATATCCGGGACAGGCTTGCCATCCAAGGTTGGGTTGGCGGACCCCTGAAACTCGCTGGAAGCGGCCCGATAGGACGCCGTGAGCTTCTTCCTAGGCTTGGTAACTTTTAGTCCGTCCGGAAATCGTTCATCAAATCGCATGCGGAAGAGGGCGATGAACTCGTCACGGCACCGCGTCGCAGGAGTTCTAAGATTGCCTTCGGGATGGCAGATGAACCAACTCAGCAACCAGTCCGCAGTCAGGTGCTCGCCTTTGTCGATCCGAACTCCAATTGCGTATTTGAGTGAGAACGGAAGTTCCCAGCCCTGCTTCTCGAAAATCGGTTCGATAGCGTCGAGGTCGGTTTCGGCAAGCATCGCAATGTCGAGGAACTCACCCAGATAGCGTCTGACCGAGTGGTTGTCAGGGTAAAGTGACTGCAGCCGCCGAACTTCTTGGACGATATCCTTGGCATCTTCGTCGGACTGATCGACGAAGAAGCGACGCTCCAGCCCGTAGAAGTACAGGAACATGTAGCCGGGGTTATAGGAGGCGTCGCTTCGCCCACTTGCCAACCACTCCAAGTAGGTTGCCCGACACTGGGGTGAGATATCCGAGTATCCGGGCCAATACGGCATGCCATCGCCAGCCTTGTCCCTGCCCGAGCGCGCGACCGACAGGGATGGATCGATATAGGCTCGGCATTTGTCACGATACCCGTAGGAGTTCAGCAAGGGAGGCGTGCCAACATAGACCATGCCGCCGATGCTGCGGCCCGCGACGCTAGCTGTTTCGCTAGAAGGGACCCACCCGCTTTTCTTTGTTCGGGACAACCTGCTCGATGCAACTCGCCCAGATTGTTTTCTTTCAGCGGCTGCCGCAAGAGCTGGTGCCGCAGACTTTCCGGCCCGAACGATCTCGGCGTAGTCCTGCTTCGGTGGAGAAAAGGCATGAGTCGCAGCCGATGCCTTGGAAACACTAGCTTCGCGAGTTCGTTCGCGTTCACGCCCGACACGTTTATTATACGCATTTGGAGGCACTACCGGCGCTGAATTCGATTTTGGTGTTTCCGAACTCTTTGCGCCGCCATTTGTAGCGGCAATTTTTCTAGATCGCCGCCTTTCTTGCCACCAAACCAAAACGATGGGCGCTCCCAATGCAAAAAGAACTTGGCTGCCGTCCGACCAAGACTGCAATCCAAGTGTAACAATTACCAAAGCAGCAAAGAAATAAATCGCTAGAAAAAATGTAACTCGAAAAACCTTCCATACAAAACTCATCAATAAAATCTCCAAACTGGCCAGTTCGATCTCTAGAGAACGGCGCCCACATCTCAACCTCTAGGCGATTTTTCTCTGCTCGAACAATCGAATCCCCAGTGGGGGTGCACATTTCAGCAGTTTTCGAAGAGGTCAGGCGTGTTCGTGTCACGAACTCGGCTCAAACCTTCGCCAACATGCAAACATGGGTGCTTTATCCTATACAATCCCTTCGCGCCCTCAAAATGAGCGCTGCCACCATTGGGCATATGGACCGTGACCACGTCTGCACCGCATATGGGGCACTGATGCCGGAAACTGCGCTGGCGCTTTGCCTTCGAAGAAGACTGTAAGACCCAGCTTTCTCGAACGTCGGTAGTGCCACCATTTGGCAAGTGCCGCGAATGAGCTCGCCGTCGAAACCAACGAGGATCCATCAGACCACCCCCCTTTCCTCTATACTACTCCCAGACATCCCTTTTCTGACATAGAAGCCGTTTGGGATCGCCTCCTGGACGAGCGGTACATGCGAAATCAGACCCACGGCACGGTTCTGTCGGACGATGGAGTTGAGGACCTGTAGGACCTGGTCGAGCGTGCCGGACCCATTTTCGGTGTCGAGGCTTCCAAACCCTTCGTCGATGAAAATCGTGTCGAGCCGGACCTTGCCGCTCGCCGCTTCGACCACGTCGGCAAGACCAAGTGCGAGAGCGAGTGCCGCAATGAACGTCTCGCCGCCTGAGAGTGTGCTTGTAGCGCGAGATTTCCCGGTGTGCGCGTCAAACACCTGTGTGCCAAGGCCTCGTTTACCTCGCCCTCCATTCTCCACCTCGCGCTCAAGACTATACTGATAGTTTGTCATTGGGCCGAAGCGTAAGTTTGCCGCTTCCAGAATCTGGTCGAACATCGCGCCTATCGCGAATGTCTCCAAGGTCAATCTTTGCGAGTTCTGCCCGTTCACCAGCGCAGCTAGTCCGCGCAGCGGGCCTGATGCCGCTTCGGCTTCGTCAAGCTTGCGCAGCGTCTCTTCCATCCCCTTTCTAAGCCGATCCAAATGATCGACACGGGTCTGGGCGGCAACGCGTTCTTCGGTCGCCCTGCCGAGTGCCTCAGCATGGATCTGGTGCGTTTCCCGCAGCGCTTCGATGTCAGGCCGGGACATGCCTTCAATCGCAGAGGCAGCATCTGTGACTGCATCAGACGCACTCTTGTGCTCACGCCGGTAGGTCTCGACCGTTTCTCTATCTTCATCGAGAGTTTCGATGGCTGGCTTGAGAGACTGAAACGCCTCTGCTGTGAGGCCAACTCCAGCCAGTCTTGTTCGGAAAACCTCCGCCGCCTTCTGATGGCGCGTCTTGCAGTCCGCGAGCGCCTTGTCCGCGCTTTCGAGATCCTTGACTGCGCCGAGTGCCTTTTCGCGCGCGGAGTTCAGCGCTTTTTCTGCCGCGGTCCGCGCCGCCTGAAGTGACTCCAGCGACCCGGTCACATTCTTAAGTGTGGCCGCGAGCACCGTCACATCGCGCAGGTTCTCCGGCACCTCGGCAAGCTTGCCATCGCGGGCCGCCTTGGCCTCGGTTGCCTTGTTCCGCCGCTCATCAAAGCGATCACGCAACTCATCGCGTTTCCGCTCCAGTTCCTCGACCTGCAATTCCAGTTCGTCAATCCCTGCCTCCGCGGCAAGAATGTCGACGCGGGGCCCAAGAGCTGCGAGTGCGGCGTCCTCACGACCGATCTGCGCCGCGATGACGTCCGCAAGCTCCTCTGACTGCTGCAGGGTGGACAAGCGTTTCTTTCGCTCCTCGAGCGTCGCTTGTACCCCGATCAGTGCTTCGCCGGCTTGCCGCGCTTCGCGATCGGCCGCCAGCCATGCGTCTCGCGTCTCTCGGAACGCCTTGTCCAGGCCAGCACTGCCGATGTCGCCCGTCGCAGGAGCGGGATGCTCGGTCGCGCCGCAGACCGGACATGCCGACCCTGCTTCCAGTTTCGTCGCAAGGTGCAGCGCCTGTGCAGCCGCGAGATTTCTTTCGGCTGTCTCAAGATTATCTCGTGCCTTCTCGGCCCTTCCTGACGCAGCTTTCGACTTCCGAAGCTGTTCTTCGACAGCGGCCTGAGCCGTCGTAACATCCTGCAAGGCGCCCTCGTAGGACTTGGCTGCCAGATGCCGTTGGTCGAGTTCTGCGCGTCGACCCACGATCTCGGCGCGCTTCGTCTCGGTCTCACGCGCGACTTTCAGCTCGGCGTTTTTCGAGATGCGCTTCTCCTGGAGTTTGGTCAGTTGTGCCTTTGCCGCCTGAAAAGTGTTGTCGGCGTTCTGCTGCTCTTTCAGCGCGGTTTCGACTGCCTGATTGCTATCGGCTGCTGCCTCGAGGATTCGACCATATCTCTCCAGTTCGTCGCTTCTCCGGCGCAGGGTTTCGACCTCATCGGCACGGTCTTCCTCGTGCCGGAGCGCCTCTGCCGCCTTTTCTGCTTCTCTGGCAGCAAGCTCGCTGGCCTCGTCAGCCTTTTTGCGCCCGCCCTCGGCTTCACCAACCTCGCGTTCGGCATCCCTCACTCGCTCCTCGACATCGATCAGACCGCGCGCGCGCTCGGCTTGTCGGACCTGCTCGGCAAGCGCCTCGATATCGTCCTTCCGCGCCTCAAGTGCGCGAAGCCGTTCGTTCATCTTTTCGGCCGTCGCGAATTTTTCTTCGATCGCCTCCGCCTGACGCACTGCTTTCTCGGCAGCTTCCGCCGTCGCCTTCCCGGTTTCTTCGTTCGCGCGTAGCTCTGCACATTTCCCGGTTGCGGCTTCGATGCCCGAAATCAGTGCATCGGTGCTTTCGAACCCTTCTGCCATGAGTTGTTTGATGCAGAGTGCACGTTCCTCCCGCACCTGCCGTTCAGCCTCATCGGCTGCGGACTTGAGATCGGCCATGAGCTTTTCGTAAAGCGAGACATCGAAGAGTTCTCGCAGGATTTCGAGACGCTCTTTTGTCTTGGCCGAAAGGAACTTCTCGAAGCGCCCTTGCGGCAGAAGAACGATCTGGCGAAATTGCTCTGAGCCATATCCGAGCATCTCGATGACAGCCGCGTCGACGTCGCGCACCTTCTTCTCGGCCACGATCTTGCCCCGCGCCGCGTCTGTAATGTCGTCTAACGACATACCGGTCGCATCGAACAGGTAAGCTTCGTGTGCGCTCCGCGTCTCGCCTTCACCGCGTGCCTTGGGTCGCATCTGGTCGGGTCGGCGAAGCACAACATATCGCCGCTCACCAATGTCGAACACGAACTCCGCCTCGGTCATTACATCCGGATCGGCGTGATCCGAGCGCAGCGACGGAGCCTCTTGCTCCGCCTTCGCCGCTTCTCCGAAGAGCGCAAAGGTCATCGCGCTGAAGATGGTCGACTTGCCCGACCCTGTCTGTCCGTAGATGCCGAAAAGACCCGCCTCGACGGCATCCCGAAAGTCGATAACCACCCGACCCGGATAGGGACCGAACGCCTGAAGTGTTAACCGAACAGGTCTCATTTCACATCCTCCGTCTCCCGCAGGCGACCGAGTGCCGACGCTACGACCTCCAGTTCCTTCTCTGAGAACCCTTCGTCCCGCACGTGTTCAACGAAGTCGCCAATGACTTCGACAGGGTTCGCGACCGCCAGGGCACGTCCCGTTAAGGACTTTACTTCTGGCGCCTGTTCATCCCGCTCGTAGATAAGTTCACAGGCGTTCGGGAACACGTCGCGGATGCGCTTCATTCCATCGATCACAGGCGCATCATCGGTAAGCACGGCTTTGATAAAATCGTCAGATCGGTCTGCGAGGAGAAGTTCTGCGTGACGTCCCTTCAAGACGCGCACATGGCGAATGGGTGTGAAGGGAATGCTCTCAATCGTGGTTTGCCCGACTGCATCGATCTCGACGAGGCTCATCGACTTCTGGCAGTCAGATTCATCAAACCCGAAAGCTAATGGCGATCCCGAGTACCGGATATGAGGGGCACCAACCGATTGCGGCCTGTGCAGATGGCCAAGAGCCACATAGTGGGCACCCTCGAACACGGCCGAACTGACTGTCTCGATGCCCCCGACCCTGGTGAGAGGTCGTTCACTTTCGCTGCTCGAAGCCCCGGCTACGAAAGCATGCGAAACGACGACCCAACGCGTACCATCGGGAATGTTACGCCGACCGCAAGCCACCTGAGCCGCGAGAACGTCCTCGGGCGTGTGGAGAGCTTCGTCGGAAAAACATTCACGGGCGGCATACTCGTAGGCGAAGGGCAACCCTGTGAACGCCACAGGTCCGTGGGCGTCCGTGAGGACCAGCGGTTTCTCGTCCGCACTGATCGCCCCACGTATTAAAGCGCGTCGTGTGTCTGTCATGATCGCCATAGATGCGATTCGATCACCAGAGTCGTGATTGCCGGCGATCATCACCACAGCCGCGTCAGTCTCCGAGGCAACGCGCGCCAAGAACCCATTGAACTGCCGCACGGCTGACGTCGGCGGGGCAGCCCGGTCAAAAATATCTCCTGCAATTACAAGAACATCAACGTCGCGGGAGGTGATCGCCGAAACGATCTGGTCGAGTATTGCTGCGTGATCGGAATCGAGAGGAATCCCGTTGAACTGACGCCCGAGATGGAGGTCGGCGGTGTGAAGAATCCTCATGGCAATAGTCCGTATATTTTTTAATCGTATAATTTCTAGATGGACATACAGGCGAGAGTCAAGGTAGGGATGCGCACATGAAGCTCGACGACCTCAAACATGCGCAGAGAGAGCGCCTGATCTTTCTGGACCGCTGCCTGACTTGGCGGGGTATGGCAAACCGCAAGGATCTGATCGACCACTTCGGTATTTCGACCGCGCAGGCAGCGCTGGACTTTCGTGTCTATCTCAGTCTAGCGCACAGTACACCGCCGACCTATGATCCGGTGCGAAAGACCTATATTGCTTCGATCGAACACGAGCCTTTAGCACCATCCGGGCTGACCGAAGCCCTCGATATCCTGACGAGCGATGATGAAGATACGCCGCCTTCCGCGTTGCCACGACCGGAACGCAAGGCAGATCGGAGGACTATCGCGCTGCTTCACCAGGCAATCAGGTCGGGGAAAGCCCTCCACGTACGGTACACGTCGATGTCGTCCGGTACCGACGAAGGGCAGTGGATTGCGCCGACCCGCTTCACGTCCGATGGTGAAAGCGTGCACTTGCGTGCCCACAGTTTCAAGCACGGTGAATATCGGAACTACCTCCCGATCCGCATCGATCCTGACAGCTCCTTCGAGGAGAAACCCATAGACAAGCCTCTGCCGGAGGACGTGGATTGGAATACTCGAGCAATCATCTGGCTGCGACCAAAGACAGGACTTTCAGATGAGCAAGCAAAGGTCGTCAGACGTGAATTCGGCTTTGAAGGCGAATGGCTTCGAGTCGAAACCAGAAAAGCGCTGGAATTCTTTTTTGATCGTCGATGGGGGTTGGATACCGTGGGCGCACGGCTTGAGCGCGCGAAAACGGACTACGAACCAATATGATAACTAGATCCCTTCTCGTACGCCGTTCTTGCTCCGCTCCATAGTTGCCTCTAACATATCGAGACCATCGACGGCAGAACGCATCTGCGCCTCATCATCCACGCCCACTGTCTCGCAATTCGCAACCTGGCCCCCAAAATCCATCTCCATCTGTCGTTGTTCCTCGGCGACGACGGCTTGAACGGCGGGCGCGGTCTTCTTTGGGACGACATCGGTTTGCTCTGACGATTGGCCATCCGCAGCCTGGCGTGCGGCCACCACATCGGCTTCGGATCCGCCTGACCCGTCCGGCGGCGGCGTCATCGGCATGGCGCGCATACTCAACGGCAGATTGCCTTGCGGCCCCCCTCCCCCCAGCTCCGGGAACGGCAATTCGCCCGTCTGTGCCGCGTGGATCGCCTTAAACAGCCGATCGTCAAAATACTGGATCCGCTTTGCCCGGACCGGCATTTGGGCATCGATCACCATGACGATCTCGTCGAGCGGCAGGCGGCGCGCCTCATCTTCGGGCAGCAAAGAACTTTCTTCGGTCCGTGTGGACTGGCTGCGTCCTTCGAAGGGGTTCTTGCCGATGGACTGAGACCGCGTGACCACGGTCTTCGTGGTCTTGCCGACAGCCTTGCTCAGCTCCTCGACGGTCTTCTCATCAGAGGGCGTCAGGTAGAGCTTCACCCCCGCGTTGCCCTGTAGGGCGCGGCGGGTGTTTTCGCCATAGATTTCATCAAGAGCGGGGATGGTTTGGGTGACCACGGCCAGATGACCACGATAGGTCCGCAAGGTCTCGATGCTTTCGACCACAATGGGCATCTTGCCGAGGCGATTGAACTCATCGAGCATGATCATCACGGGCCAGGGTTCGTCGGGGCCGGGATCCTTTTCCTGCATGGCGGACAGGAGATCGGAAAAGAACAGCCGGATCAGCGGCGCGAGCGGCTTCACCATCAGCGGCTGGACCACCAGATAGACCGAGAAGGGCTTCTTGCGGATCGTCCGGAAATCAAAGTCCGAGACTGCCGTCGCCTCATCGATGGCCGGGTTCTGCCATTGATCAAGCCCCGAGGTCATCAGGAGCGAGACGTAAGAGGTCAGCGTATCGTTGTTGGTCGAGGCCAGCCGGGTGAAGATCAGCTTGGCGGCCCGGTTATCCACCTCATGGCCCCGCGCGAAGTACTCCTTCTGCTTGTTCCCACCCGAGGCCGCGATCCGATAGATTTCTCCCAAGGTGGGGCGCTTGCGCTGGAAGGCCAAGAGGCCCGCCGCCACAAAGAGATCGATCCCGCCCTTGAGGAGGCCCTGCACCCGGTCGTTGTCGCTCTGCAGGAAGAGCGTCGCAAGAAGCTGCAATTCCATCTGCTGGCGCGCGGGATCTTTCAGCTCAAAGATGCGCAGGAGCGGGTTGTAGCGGTGCGTGCGCTTGCCCTCCCAATCGGTGGGGGCAAAGCGATAGACCTTGTCGCCTTGGGCTGCGCGATGCCGGGCCGTGGCCTCAAAGCACTCGCCCTTCACATCGAGCGTCACGGCGGAGCCTTGCCAGGTCAGCAGGTTCGGAATGACGAAGCCCGTGGTCTTGCCGCGGCCCGTGGGTGCCACGATCAGCGCATGCGGGAAAACCTTCGAGCAAATGTAATTGGCGCGGGAGCTCGGCGTCCCCAGCTTGCCGAGGATGAACCCGGTCCCTGGCGCCCCGAAGAAGCCATTGGCCTTCATCTCGCGCGCGGTCTGCCAATGGGTCTGGCCAAAGCGTGTGAGGGCCGAGCCTGAGAGGGCGAGGCTCAGCATCAGGCCGGCGGCGGCGAAGCTGCCGATGATCAGGTGAATAAGTTGCGCATCCTCCGGGCGGCGGTCCAGGATCGCCAGGTAGTTCTGCGCGATATATGCAAAATCGATCTCGGCCCCGAAGCCGAGATCCTGGTAGGTCAGCACCGCCGAGGCGATGGTATAGCCCATGGCGGCGGTCACCAGCGTTACCAACAAGACACCGGTCGCGATCCGCGCCTTTCCCATGGGCGCGCTCAATGGACCTGTCCCCGCTCGGTCTCGCCATCCACGTCTGTGGCGCGGTGTTTTTCATATTCGGTGTCGGCAAGATCATCGACCACCTGGCGCAGGGCCTCCGTGTTGGCCGTCGCGGCATCGGATTGCAGGTAGACCTTGGCGACATAGAGCCGGTCGAGGCGGTCCTCGAGAACCTTGTCCAGCGCATCGGCATCGCCGGATGTGAGCCGCTCAAGTTGACGGTCATCCAGCACCCGCGCGATCTCGGTTCGGAAAGCGTCCCGCTCCGCCTCGGTCTCGAAAGGCGCGGACAACTCCCCCGCCCGCTCATGGTCCAGAACACGCGCAATCTCGTCTGCGAGGCGGTCGGTACGGTCAGACTGCGGCGCAGTTTCACCGCGGGCTGCGAGGAGTGCGTCGCGCGTGCCAACCCCAAGCCCCTCGCGCATCTCGGTTTCGCGGCGGACCTGATTGATGACCTCCGTGTCGCGTATCTCGACGACGGCCGCATAGGTCGCGCCGAGCCCACGGGCGAGATGGGACGGCATGTCCGGATAGCGCGCGCGCAAGTCATCCGTGACAGCATATGCAACGGGCGTGCGGACGTCGCGTCCCTCCATGATCCGGTCGACCTCGCGGGTGATCTCGCTGGCGCGGGCCGCATCGGTGATGGTCTCCCTGTAGGGTTCAGACCGGTCGATCACATCGCCGGGGCGTGCGAGCAGGTCCGGGTGTGCTTCGAGATACGCGCGCTGCTCCGTCTCGATCCGGCGCTCCGCTCGCGATACAACCTCCCAATCCCGGTCCTCGATCTGCTGCGCGGTCAGGCCGTCCGCGCGCATCTCCTGACGGATTGTCCCTTCCATCGCCCGGACCGCGTCCCGGTGATAATGGAACCGCTCGCTGATCGGTTCTTCTTCCATGACACCATCCCGGCGCAGCACGTTCTCCCGCTCCAGAAGCGTGCCAAGCACGACATGCACATCGTTGAGGATGTCGCGCGCCTGTTCCAGATCGGCGCGGCGTTCGAGGTTCAGATCGCGCGCCTCGGCCACCTTGGAGAGATCATCGGCAATCCATTGATGCTCCAGTGCTGCATTTGAGGCGCCCGTCTCGATCCGGGCCACGACTTCCGATGTGCTGATCCTCGTGCCGTGTAGTGCCGCGTCAATGCGCGATCTCAGATCGGGCTCTACCAGACGCTCGCGCTGGCTGGCGTCGATATTGGCTTCGGAATAGATCCCGCCCTCCGAGGGGGGCTCTGACAGCGTGGATGATCGCAAACCGAGAGGCTGCATGTGCTGGACCTGCGTCTGGATCTCGATGAGACGTTTTTCCAGCACGGGACGTTCCGCGTCAGGCTTCTCGGCGATCATGCCCTGCACCCGCGCGAGCTTCTCCGCATAGAGGCTTCTCAAATCCTCAAAGCTTTGATCCTCGGCCATATAGACATCTCCTGTTCGGTCCACCTGCCCGCCATGCGCCAGCACCTCGCCCGCGCGGAAGAGGGCCGCGGCGATGTCTTCGCGGGCCCCGCGGACCTCGGAGGTCTCCCGGGAGGCCTCCACGGCAAGCGAATGGTAGACGGTTCTGGTGTTGGCGATCTCCGCCAGCGTCCGGGTCAGGTCGGCCCCCACACGCTCCCGCTCGCGGGGCGCGCGGCCCTCTTCTTTCGCCGCATAAACCTCGCGGGTAGCGGCGGGGTAATGCACAACACCGCGATCGACCCGGCGCGTCGCTTCCAGGCGCACGCCGTACTTCTCCGCCTCCTCGACCATGGCGAGGCGGAAGTCGTCATAGTTGAAGCGATGATTGCGCCCCAGAAAAAAGAACTCACCTTCCTGCGAGCGGCGGTTCAGCACCAGATGCGCATGCGGGTGATCGCGGTCCTCATGCACCGCGATGATGTAGTCGAAATGCCCCGCATCAGTCTGGAAAAACCGCTCCGCCACATCAGTCGCGATGTCGCGCACATCCTCGCCGCGCGTGCCGATGGGGAAGGACATGAGCATGTGGGTGGTCTGTCCGAGCTTGGGCTTGAAGCCCGCATCCCACCGCTTGGCAAAGCGCTCGGTCAGATCCTTGATATCACCCGCCTCGAGCTTCGCTTTGCCATCCAGGAACCCGCTACTGTCCACGATATGGGTGGACTTGGTCGTGAGGTAATCGAGCTGGTTTGCGAGCTGCGATTTCGTGTGCGTACCCCCGCTTCGGATTGCCTTGAAGACCGCCGGCCGATGCCCTGCTGCCGCGCGCACAAGCTGGGTCTGCTTGGCCACGTGCAGCCCCTGCATCGAGCCCCGGACGCGACTCCAGCCATCCCGAAAGACCTCGCCCGTGACGGCATGGACAGCATCATTCAGCCGCATGGGCAAACTCCCTCAGCGCGGCCGTGGCCTCCAGCTGCATGACGTCGCGCCGACGCCGCAGCAGCAGGTCGATCTCGTCAGCGGAATCCAGAATGAACCGCGCCAGCCCGCGCATCTGTGCAAGGCGCAATTCAGTGAACTCGGCACTCGTGCTGCCCCCTGCCCCCTGCCCTTGCCGATTGGCCTGCGTCATCTGTTTGGCGATCTGCGCGACCCCATTGCCGACCTCGTGCAGCGAGGCGCGGTAGCGCGCCATCTCAGCTGCCATCTGCGCGTCCGGAACGAACACCCCGCCTGCCGCCTGAATGAGCCGCCGCAGCCCCTCGGCCCGGCTTTCGATCCCCGCCTTCGCCAGCACCGCGTCGAGCGCCTCAAGCTCCGCAGCCGTGACCTTCACACTGACCGCTGAGACCGGAATTGCGGCATCCGTCTGGCGCTCGGCATCGGCTTTCAAGACGTAGCGCACGGCGCGCGATGTAACACCGAACCGCGCAGCCAGCTCGGACGTCGACACACCCTCCGCGGCCTCGCGGACGATCTGCATCTTCTCGATCTCTGTCAGGCGTTTTGTTCGGGACATGCGGAAGAAAGACCCCTATTTCCTGCCACCTTCCACCAAGGCTGCCCCTACCTTACAATAATATATCACGCTGTCAATTATATACTTACGTCGCATTCAGGCTCAGGCAGCCTTGGTGTCCGCTTCCCCCGCGGCCCGCAGGGACGCGGCTCTGCCGGCCTCACCACAGGGCGACCCACCTGTCCTAGGGGTCCGGTCCGCCAGCCCCGCCCGAGGGTCTGGCCGAACACCACGTGTTCGGACGGAACCGCGGGCGGGCGCAAACCCCTCCGACAGGGCGGACAGGCAGGGTCAAGGAGGGCCAGATTTGGCTTGCCAAATCTCTGCCGCAAAAACCGGGAGGCCTTGGCCGATAGGTTTTTGTGGATGGCCCCCTTGAGGCTGACTGGCCGGTCTGTCGCGGCCTGATCATTCCGGGCGGAGTGCGTCCGTTGAACGCGTAGGGACCGGCATCCCTGGAACAGGGATCGGGCCGCCCCAAGATCGTCCTGGGGCGGCCCATCCTCGTCAGAGGATTTAGTCCTGGGGATCTTTCGCGCTCGGCGGGAACATCACCAGCTCCGAGACCGCGACCGGGAAGTCGAGCTTGAGGCTGAAGAACTCCGAGCCGCCCCCGTTGCGGGTGTTGCGGAACATCGCACCCACGCGCTGAAAACGGGTGCGCTCCTGGCCATCGGTGTCGGTGAACTTGACGGGGACGGTGGCGACGTAGTGGTTGGTCATTTGGGTTACTCCTTGTTGCGATGGGGATCACCCGGCACGGGGGCAAAAGGCTCGGTCGCAAGCGCAAATGCGGAGGGTCCGCGGCCAGCCGTGGAAGCCGTTTTTGTGCTTGCCGAAGCGAAGCGCAGGGCACGATTGGGCCGACGCCGTGCGATCCACATCTATGAGCAAAAAGGAGTGATCCGGATGACCCTTGCCATCACGCAGCCGCCACCATCCGCGTCCGCGTCCCGCCGAGCCTGGCCGGGGTGCTGACGGAGCCCGCCCGCGTGGATGCGATGTTCCGAAACACCACCCGAAGGTTGTGCAGGTCTTCAGCCTCAAGTGCGACGTCTCGATCCCTCGCGTCTTGCCCCGCTAACGATGTGCGTGAGGTGCGCACCATCCCCAGCCCATACCGATGCGGATGGGCCGCACTCTGACGGACTGGGTAGAGGGATGGCAGTGCCGGCCGCTGCAGACTGCCGATCACGCATGACCGATCGCACGCGCCATGAGACATGACGAAAGGGCCGCGCCAAGCGCGACCCCCTCTCTTCAATCCTGCGACGCCTTCTTCGCCGGGTCCGCAACCCGCATGACCGTC
The DNA here is from genome assembly GCF_008728195.1 of Roseovarius indicus. NCBI lineage: Bacteria > Pseudomonadati > Pseudomonadota > Alphaproteobacteria > Rhodobacterales > Roseobacteraceae > Roseovarius > Roseovarius indicus. The sequence continues at coordinate 67,878 of NZ_CP031601.1, read as the reverse complement.
AGACCTTTCGCTTCCGCCTTCTGCCCGAGGTTCAGCGCGACCCCGTTGCCGCCGAAGAGTACAACCCCCGTCGCCGCGAACTTGTCGTCCAGCATTTCGTCGTTGCACTTGAACGGTGCCGCCCGCCCATGCGCGGACCAGCGCGGATCGAAGCGCGCTTGTGCGACACCCCGTGCGCGCGCCCACCGAGCCGCAATCATCTCCGCCCCGTGCTTGCCACCTTTGTGGCAGAGGAAGATCTCCTGATTGCGGTTCTGCTTGATCCGCTCGCGAACCTTGTCGAGCGTGTTGAAGACCACATCAACATCGGTCCAGTCGGTGGCGCCTGAGACGATCAGGGGAACCCCCTCGACTTTCGACTTCTCGGCGGTTTCACGGTCGTGCTGCTCGAGGAGCTGCCGCGCCTCGAAGACCGCCCCGGTCTCTTGCGCCCGGACGCTTGCGCGCGACCCGGCTGCCGGGATGAAGGCGTGGCCCGTCTCGATCTCGTAGCATTCCGCCGCTGCCTCGCTCATCACCTCGATGGCGCTGACGATCTCGCGCAGCTGCAGAAAGCGCGCCTGCGCCTCTTCGAGCGCAGTCTCGGCGATCTCCGATCCGTCATGGGATTTTGCCAGCGCGCCGATCTTGTCGGCGGTGCGGTCGACCTCCTTGCCGAGCGCCACCTTGCGGCGCTGCAGGATCGTGGCGAGCCCATGGGCCAGCGGTTCGATCTCTGCTTCAAGCCCGGTCCCGCGCAACTGCCCGAGCAAAGCCTCGAAGCTCTCGCGGATGATGTGGTCGGTCAGGATGTGATCTTCCGGGATCGGCAGCTGCGCGTCCTTCTCGGTCAGCCCGAAAAGTTCGATGGTCTCGTAGGTGTTCGCATTGTCGTAAGCCATGTCTGGTCTCCAGTGTTCGGTTCCAAGGCCACCACGTGAGTGTGGGGGCATGGCCGAATGCCTGGTTTCCGAATCTGCCCGGGTCAGGGACGGCGCAGCCGCCGGCTTGCCGGGCGCAAAAGTTTTCTGCGCGCAGCAGCTGACGCATGCACGCGCTCACGCACGGGATCGCCCCACGCCACAGGCCCCCGCCCTCGCCGAAAAGTTTTGCGATCCTTGACGCGGGCTGATTTGGGGGCCATCCGGAGGATATGCTTCCACGCTCATGTGTGTGTGTTTTGAGGGTAGGTTTGCCCGACCCGAGCAGGCAAACGGCCCGACCGGACGCGGGAGACGGATGAAGCGGCGGGATCGTTTTGCCCCGCAAAACAGACCAGAGCGCAATCCGGCGGAGCGGCCGGGGAGGGACGTGCTCGCGAGGCGGGCAAACCGGGATGCCAGGCGCGACGCCGCGGTGAGGCCACATGGCCGAATGCGCGACGGACCGAAGGGCCGTTCTCCCCTGCGACACGCGCAGCCGAGCTGGGGAGGCCGCAAGGCTCTGGCCAAGGTTGATGTGCGGGCGACGCCGCTGCCGACTATAGGTATTGCTTGTCCGGGCATTCGACTTAAAGGGCGGGCGGACGTTCGCTGCGGCAGCGAAAAAAGTGAAGCAGGTCAAGAAAACCGGACGTTTGCCGTAAGATTTCGAACTGACTTGATGCGCCCTCAGCCTTTCTCGACACCGTGGCATGCCAACCCGGCTTTATCCAAATCAAGCGTCAAATTCGGTAGCGCTCGTCGCAATACTCGGCTACGATTTTACGAAAAGCAGGTGGTTGCATGGCACGCGGAGAACTGATGAAAAAGCTGTTGTCGAGCTACGGGCGCGACGATGAATTCCGTGGTGTTGTCGAACAGATCATCTCCGAAGAGGAAAAAAAGAACAACCGAGTGCTAGCACGGTCACTGCGCAAGGCACTGGATGGACTGACGACACGCCCGCAAGCCAAGGGTCTTTCTCCTTTGGTGCCGTTCCCAGACGAGGCCGGAGAGTTCATCCAGCGGATCGAACCCGTTCATACGCCCGATGACATTATCCTGACTCACGACAACATTGAGCTCTTCACTGGGCTACTGGATGAATTCCGAAAGTCCGAAACGATCAAGCGCCACGGGCTTCCCGTGCGTTCCAAACTACTGTTCTGCGGGCCACCTGGAACGGGCAAGACATTGTGTGCTGAGGTTTTTGCCGGCCAGCTGGGATTGCCGTTTTTCTTTGTCAAACTGGACAGCCTCATCTCTTCATTTTTGGGCGAGACTGCCACCAATATTCGCAAGACCTTTGAGTTTGCACGCCGCCAGCCATGCGTACTTTTTTTCGATGAATTTGACGCGATTGCGCGGTCGCGGGAAGAAGGCAACGATCACAGTGAACTGAGACGCGTGGTCAACAGTCTTCTGATCTTCATCGATCAGATACAGCCAGGTGGTTTTCTGATTGCCGCCACTAACCTGGACGCTCACCTTGATCCCGCCATATGGCGACGCTTCGATGAAGTAGTATGGTTTGACCATCCCGACGAAGCAATGGTCCGCAGGTATCTCACCAATGCGCTGAAAAACACCGAAACGGAGTTCGAAGCAGAGGATTTCGTTCAGAGCCTAGCTGATTATTCCTATGCCGAGCTTGAAAAAATTTGCAACCAGGCCAAGAAAATTTCTCTTCTTGATCGCCGAAAAAGCATTTCAAAGAAAGACTTTCGTGATGCCATCCGTTACGCTGAACGCCGCAGGATGCGATTAAGGAAATTATCGAACAACCAGTGAGGCCACTGTTGGCACAATACGATCATCTGCAACTGGTCAGAGCGAAAGAGCCTTTTGCACGCCGAAAAGACGGCAGACCCGGTCCAGCGCCCAAGCCGGGAAAGGGTCACGGAGGGCAAATACGGCGCGAAGCCGATGATGCGGTCGCACGTCAACGCGCCATCCGCCCTCCCCAATTTGTCGATCCATCCCTGATTCTGAAAGTCCACATGCATGGACTGGCCATGGAGGGAGACTGGGAACAGCTTGGACTCACGTTGTTAAATACAGACGATGACAACAATATCGTCTTGTTTTCTTCAACAGATGAACTGAGCGATTTTCGCAATAGGCTGGATGCCTATGAGGGACCAACACCTGCAGGTCAGAAGAATCCGAGCTACTCCGGTTTTATCAACCGTATCGGTAGTATTAGCACACTGGAGCCGCGCGACCGTCTCGGGATCAGGATCAAGGAAGCCGGTTTTACGGAGGTTTCTGATCTTCAAGACGGCCAAGAGTACATACTCGATGTCGAACTTTGGGAGTTCGGGACGCAGGCTGCGCGTCGTCGAAAGGCAGAAGAAATCATCGCGTTCATTGAGGAGCAGGGTGGAGAGCTATACGACCACTATTCTGGGCCATCTATCACGATGATCCGGGTCAAGGCTTCAGGGCAGTCTATCAGACCGATTTTTTCTGTTCCTGAAGTAGCTTTTATTGACCTTCCACCGGAGCCGGACATCGAAGCCAATCAGATCGTCCAGTTCGCGCTAGATGATGTTCCGCCCGTTGCGCCTCTTGACCCTGATCTGCCAATCATTGCTGTGTTGGATACGGGCGTGAACGATCATCCATTCCTCGCGGATGCGATCGTCGCGCGCGAGGCCTTTCCCAGCGAGCTCGGTGAAGCAGATATTGCCGGACACGGGACGGCAGTGGCCGGTGTTGCCGCGCTTGGTGATTTAAGGTCGCAGCTCGACGGAACCTCTTTGCAACGTGTGGCGAGAATTATCTCGGCAAAGGTGGTAACGGACGAGCGGAAGTTTTTTGATCGTCGGACGCTGCCGAGCCAGATGAGACAAACGATCCAGAGCCTAAATGCAAGTCATGGATGCCGGATATTCGTGATCTCTCTCGGCGACACGAAGGCTAACTTTGAGCAAGGACGCGTTGGTCCTTGGGCAACGACGCTGGATGAGTTGGCACGTGAGTTGAACGTCCTGATCTTTGTGTCAGCGGGAAACCGGCCCCCTCGTGGCGGTACATCAGTTGAGCAAGGCGTGACCCAATATCCGGGCTATCTCCTTGAAGTCGCAAACCGTGTATGTGAACCTGCTGGAGGCGCGAACATCGTGACGGTTGGTGCATTGGCTCATGCAAACGGCATTGGCCCTCAGCATGAATTTGATGCGCATATTCAGCCCATCACCGAGCGAGATGAACCTGCACCTTTCACGCGCACTGGCCCAGGCGCCGGAGGCATGACCAAACCTGATTTCGTCGACTATGGCGGGACAATGGTTTTTGATGCCGTGGCGAGGCGTTTGCAGACGGCCCCTCATCTGGCGACGGCAGGCCTGATTACAACAAACCACGATTTCTTGCGTCAATTGCTTACAAGCAAAAGCGGCACGTCTTTCGCCGCACCGATGTTAGCGAACAGGGCTGCGCAGTTGGTCAGACGTTTCCCCGGGGCATCAGCCAATCTGATCAAAGCGCTTCTGGCGAATTCCGCGACTGTTCCAGAGGCTTCCACTCGACGACTGTTGGCTCTTGATGCGCGTGATCATTCAAGAGTCCATGGTATTGGCCTCGTCGACACCTTGCGTGCGGCCTACTCGGATGATCACCGCGTTGTTTACTTCGTGGAAGACAGTCTGGAACTGGACCATTTCGCAGTCTATCGGTTGCCAATACCGATTGAGTTTCAGACAGGAGGAAAACGCACTATTCGGGTTTCTCTGGCGTATGATCCTCCGGTGAAAAGAACCCGCGCAGAGTATATCGGCACGCGTATGAATTTTCGCCTTATTCGGGGCTGCCCGGTCGATCACGTCTTCGAGTATTTTCGCTCTCGGGTGGGAGAGGGAACGGATCCCCCAGAGATGGCGGGAAAATATGATTGTGATCTGGTGCCCAAGAAGAACGCTCGCGACAAAAACACAATCCAAAGCGCCTCGATATCGTTCTCAGCCGACACAACACAATATGGCGGTGAATATCATCTGGTAGTACGTTGCGTGGGTGGCTGGGCTATGGATCAGGAGATCCGTCAAAACTTCGCGCTGGTAGTCGAACTGGAGCACCATGCTCAAGTGCAGCTGTATGCAAGGCTACGGCCGAGATTGCGGACCTGAAGACCCCGACATTTTCTAGCAATTTTTGCGCGTCTATCGGTAATCTTCGGACTAACAAACGTCAGCTTCGAGCAAGCCGCGCTGCGGCGAACTTTGCGCTCATCGAACGGCCGGAATCGGCCGAGTGTACGGCTTCAGTCCAGATCGACGCTGCCGAGGCGCGGCGCATGGACATGCGTCCGGATTAGGAACGCAGCGCCCGCGCCCGCGATAGCGCCGAAGAGATGCGCCTCCCACGACACGCCGGGTTGGCCCGGAAGAACGCCCCAGAGAATAGAGCCATAGAGGACACCGACCACCAGTGCCGCGCCCAGCGTGATCGGGGAGCGATCCACAAGACCGCGCGCGATGAGGAAGCCGAACCAGCCGAAGACCAGCCCTGACGCTCCGATATGGATGGCGGAGCTTCCGAACAGCCAGACAAGAGCACCGCCGAGGCCGATCACCACGGCATTCACCGACAGCAAGCCTCGCGTGGTTGTTGCCACCAGCAGCCCACCCATCACCAGGAGCGGCGGCGTATTGGCCATCAGGTGCGAGAAGCTCCCATGCAGGAGGGGCATAGCGATGACACCATCTAACCCGCTGCCGTGCCTGGGGATCAGGCCGAAGGCCGGGTTCAGGCCGTAGCCGGTGATCCAATTGACAACCTGAACCGCCCAGAGCAGCGCGACAAAGGCGGCAAGCGCCGCGGTGCGCCGGAAGAAGACGCGCATATGATCCCGGTTCATCATGTTGGCGACAGTAGTCGTCCCCACAGCGCCTTCAACGGCTTTCGCGCGCTGCACAGGGTGCCACCTCCGGGAAAGGGGGTTCGCGGCGGCCAAACTCGGTAGGGCTCAAGCCAAGAGAATGGCTCCGATCTTACACGGTGTTCCCAGGCCGCAGCGGCATGATTTAACGCTCGGGGCGCTTCAACGCTTCGGCATATTTGCGGGCATTGTCGTCAATCGCGCCGTGCCAGAGCTTTGAGACAAAGGCCTGGGCGTCTTGAACGGTCATGTCCTTCAGCGAAGAGGACAGCGCCATGAAGAGCTCATCCTCGCTGATCGCGGCGGCATAGTGCATGGCGTCCGCGTAAAATGATGGATCGTTGAGAACCTGATCGCTCAGGGGCATCCGCGCGAGGTTCTCTTCCGGGATCGCCATAAAGATCGTGTCCTGAAGGTCGGTCAGATAGGCGCGGCGCGATGTGGACACCGGCTTTCCCGCCGCCTTGGCCTCCAGATATGCATGCCTTGTCCTGTCGAGCTTTGCCCTTGCATGGGTCATGATGACATCACGCTGTCGTTCAGGCAGCGCAAATCCGGTGCAACGCTGGATATGAGCAAGAAGCTCTTCAACCTCGGCGTCTACATCAAAGCTCTCGAACCACGGAGCTTTTCCCAGTCTCGCCACCATGTGCCCACCCTCGACCATTCAATAATATATTATCGTATATCATATTCAGCAGATCGCAAGCAGATGCGTGCTTCGTGCAGCCAGACATGGAAAAAGGGGAACCGTGGTCTCACGGCTCCCCTTTCGGTTCAGATCGTCTTCTCTCGCGCGCTGGTCATGCGACCAATGACAACCCCGCGTCCTGAGGCTGCTCACCGCTGTCGATGAACGGGATGATCGAGAAGGTCTGGCCACCGCGCTGCTCCTCGTTTTGCACAGCGTTGACGCGCAGGTCGCCATCAGGCGTGTTGATCAGCAGCGACAGGTAGTCATTGCCCGTGCGGCTGCTTTTGGCCATCCAGGCCGAGCCAACGCGGATCGGCTTGCCACGCGGCGAACTGACCTCGATCCGGTAGTCCGGATGCGTGTCTTCGGTCTTGTAATCGTTCTCGATCAGCATGAACTCCAGATCGAACATCATGTTGGCGATGTAGCCGGTGAAGGCGTTGTCGGCGTCCATGGCGGTGAGCTCGCCCGAGATCGAGCCGGACTTCATCAGGCCGTTCGAGACCAGCGGGATGATCTCGAATTCGCCGCTCTGGGCTGTGCGCGCTTCCTTCGTCTGCACGGCATTGACGCGGAACGGGCCCAAACCGACATCGATCTGCATCGAGATGTAGGGATTGCCGCTGGTCGTGCCGGTCTCGTTCCAGGCCGTACCGATGCGCACCTTGCGGCCAGACTTGTTGACCGCCGTCACGTCGTAATCCGGGCTGCGTTCGGACATCTTGGCCCGCGCTTCCAGCTGGATGGCGATATCAAAGCGCGTCGAGTGAATCATGCCGGTGTACTCGGCGGCTGCGGTCTCGACATTGCGGGTGAGGGTTCCTGCGAACATGGGATAGTTCCTTTTGGATTGGCCGGTGTCTGACGTTCTTGCCAGCGCATCCGGGATTACTTTCTCGACCCCTTGAGGGATCACAAATCAGAAAGCTTGCTTTCCCTTTATGCCCCGCCCCCCGGCTCAGCGCTGCCGTCCGAGTGGGAATGCACCTACGCCTCCGGGTGCTACACCCCTCCCCTGCCCGTCTGGTCTTGATTGGCTGCCCGGATTTTCCGCGCCGTCCTCGGATCGCGCTATGAAGAACTCCACCTCTTTTCCGTTCAACCGGTGCCCGCTCCGGTCTGTCAGGCCGATGCAGCTACCATTCGGCACATAGGTGATCAGGTACTGACCGAGCCCGTCCTTGTGGACAATGTAGCCGGTATTGGCCCAATGCACGGTCTGCCCGGCATCGACGGCGGCCTTGATGTCTTCGAGTGTCATGCGATCCTCCTTACGAAGAATGGTGGGGAAACGACGCAAGAAGCCCGGTCGTCCAACCGGGCTTCCGTGCGGTATTCAATTGGCAAAAAGCCGGGTCCTGTCAGGCACTCTGCGCCGCTTGCATCGCGCGCGCCGCCATCCAATCCTTCAGGCCAAGAACCGTTCTTCCGGCGGCGACCTCGGAGGCCCAGGCAACCCTTGGGTCGCCGCTGGGCTCATCGCCAGAATGCCGGTCGATGTGGCCGTTGGCCATCCATGGCTCAGGCTGGATCCGTCGCAGCCAGTCCGCCATGCTCGGAATGCGGCCCTGGCAGTCTTCACGGATATGCTGCTCGCCAATCCAGCGCACGGGAATGTCCCGACCCGCGCTATTGGTCAGGGTCAGGCCGAAAACCCGTTCGGCCTCGAACAGGCCTTGAGCGTGGTGGCGCATGGCTCGGTGCGTGAAGAGCGCTAGGTGCTCTTTCGAGGCGTCAAACCAATCGTGCACGGCCTGATAGTCAGACGGCACCCCGCCGAATTTCCGGGCAGAGCTTTCAGCATGATGAAGCGGATGGGCCATCTCAAAGCCCCTCGTCATAGCTGTGCGAGCATTCGACATAGCGGTCCGCGTGATCGAGGATAATGCTGTCTAGTGCTATGTCCCAGGTCAGCGTGCCGTAGCCGCCCTCGTTGTTTTCGAACCCCGGGTGATGGTGATAGGCGAGCGACCAGGCGAAGTCGCCAACCTCTGTGGCAAGCGCCTCCGGCAGTTGGACCTCTGCGGGCTGCACCGTCACATCCTCGACATTGCCGGAGTCGCCATAGCCTTCGTATTCGGCAGTGACCTCGCTGATGCCAAGCGCACGTAGTTGCGCGAGCAGCTCCGTTCGGGATGCCTTCAATGTGGTTTCGCGCTCTGCACGCCACTGAGCCGCCATTGCGGCATAGTCGATCTGGGGATTGGTCATGGGTCTGTCCTCTTGTCTGAATTTGGGGGGCCGGGCGTGGCATTGGTCTGCCCGCGCCCGGAAAGCGCAGCCCGGGCAAATCCCGATCCACGCCGCCCGACCGGAAGCTCGCTTTGACTTTTCAGGCGGCTTGTTCTGACGTCATGCTGGCTTCCTGCCCCACGATCCGGGCCAGAATGCTTCCCGTGTCGATCCCGTCCCCATGCGGCAGGAACACCCGTAGCTGGAAGGCAATGATCTCGGTGAAACACCCCATTGCCTTGAGGCCATCAATCATGCCCCTGTCCACGCCGCACAACTCAAGGCGCATCTCGCCTGCGACACGGCGACGGGTCAGGGTGAGACCCCGGCCCAGATCGACAGGCGCGGTGGTGCCGAGGGCGGCGGTCAGCATCTCCTGCGCTGTTTGCGGGTTGGACACGAGGAAGCGGGCGCGCAGCGCTGCCGCCCCTTCCTCGCTCAGCGTGCGCCCGATCATCGCCGTCGCCCCGTCAGGCGTGACCCGGTAGATGCGTTCATTGGTGGTCGGAATGTCCTTCCAGATCGGCAATAAGAGCCCGGTCAGCAGGTAGAGCTTGGTTGTGGTGGTTTTTGGCAGGGATGCAGCCTCGGCATCCCAAAGCTTTGCAAACTCGGGCCTTTCGATGTCTTCCCAGGCCGAAGACGTGAACCGCGCCTCCTCCAGGTAGCTCGACCCGTTTGGCCGCACAACCTTGCGCATCAGCGTGACGATGTCTTCGTCATACATCTGCATCGGGCGTGCCGAGATGAGCGCCGCGCGACCGGAGGCGCGATTGACCATCGGCAGCTTGTCCGGATTGCGCGATATGGCCTCTTCAGCGCCCAAGACATGGACCGGGTCCGTCACCTCGAGCCCGATGATCCGCGTCACGGCGCCGGATTTCGGGCAGGTCCAGAGATCCTCTGTGGAGACCTGCTCGATCTTTTCGCCGCGCAGGGTTTCCACGCCGAGATCGAGCGTGCCTGCCGCGCGCGCCCGTTCAGTCTGATCGGCAATCCGGCGCATGAACTCGGCAAAGAGCGCGTTCTGCATGTGGATGGGCAGGGCCAGAACCCGGTTCAGAAACCGCTGGATCGGCGGCAACTCCTCGAGCAGCACCCCGTCCTTGTCGATCAGCCGCAGGGCTGTCCAGTCGGTGAAGCTCTTGTAGCTCATCGCCTCAGCGCGCCCGGCGGCAAGATCGGCGAAATACCCACGTAGTGCGGCCCGCGCGATCGGGCTTTCGAGATTGTCCTCCTCGCGGAACATGCCTTGCGAGCCGGTCTCGCGCTGACCCTTGGTCAAGGCCCCTAGCTGGTCGAGGCGCTTGGCTATAGTCGAGGTGAAGCGTTTTTCGCCATGCACATCCGAGGTGCAGACGCGGAAGAAGGGCGCGCTGACCTGAGCCGAGCGATGGGTGCGGCCCAACCCCTGGATGGCCGCATCCGCGCGCCAGCCGGGCTCCAGAAGATAGTGCCGCCGCCGTTTCTGGTTCTTCGCCGTTTGCGCCGCGTGATAGGACCGGCCCGTGCCGCCCGCATCGGAGAAAATCAGGATATCCTTCTCGCCATCCATGAAGGCTTGGGTCTCCGACGAATTGCTGCTGGCGGCGCGCTTTTCGATGAAGAGATGACCGTCCTCGGCCTTCAAAGGGCGGATAGATCGCCCAGTGACTTCAGCGACGGCCTCGTCGCCAAAGGCCCAGAGGATCTGATCGAGCGCCGAGGGGATCGGGGCGAGCGTCATCAACTCCATCATGGCCGCATCGCGCAGGGCGAGCGCCTCGCGCGAGACAACGAGCGCCCCGGTCTCATCCCGTAAAGGTTCCGCGACCATGTTGCCGTCAATCTCCACGAGCTTTTGCGCGTGGATCGGGAAGGCCTGTTCGAGGTAGCCCAGTACGTAATCGCGCGGCGTTAGCGCGCCCTCGACGAGTTCATCCTCGGGGTCCATCGTCTCAAGCCGGCGTTTCAGCAGACTCTCGCCCGTCGAGACCACCTGGATGACGCAAGCCTTGCCCGCCGCCAGATCGTCCTCGATGGCGCGGATGATGCTTGGAGCCTTCATGCCCAACAGGAGATGGTTGAAGAAGCGCTGTTTCGTGCTTTCGAAGCGGGACTTGGCCGAGGCGCGTGCGGCCGAGGCATTGGTCTCTCCCGAGGAGTCGTTGACGCCGGTCGCTATCAGCGCGGCTTCGAGATTGTGGTGGATGGTGCGAAACGCTCCGGCGTAGGCGTCATAGACCTCGATCTGGGCCGGGGTCAGCGCGTGTTCCAGCACATCGTATTCAACACCGTCGAAGCTGAGGGCACGCGCTGTGTAAAGCCCGAGCGTCTTTAGATCGCGCGCGACCACCTCCATGGCGGCGACACCGCCGGCTTCCATCGCCGACACAAAGCTCTCGCGGCTCGGGAAAGGGTATTCGGGGCCTTGCCCCCAGAGACCGAGACGCGCGGCATAGGCCAGGTTGTGCACGCTCGTGGCGCCCGTGGCCGAGATATAGAAGACGCGAGCGCGGGGTGCTGCCAGTTGCAGCCGCAGGCCAGCAAGGCCCTGCTGGGAGGGTTTGACCCCCCTGCCCTGCTCGGACCCGGCCGCGTTCTGCATGGCATGGGCCTCATCAAAAGCGAGGACGCCTTCAAAATCTGCGCCCATCCAGTCGAGGGTCTGGCTCAGTCGCGTGGTACCGCATTTGCCCGCGGACCGCAGCGTGGCGTAGGTGACAAAAAGGATACCATCGGCCATCGGGATCGGCTGGTCCGGTTTCCATTTGGAGAGCGGCTGGATGTCGGCTGGCGAGCCGCCGAGATCGGTCCAGTCGCGGATCGCGTCCTCGATAAGCGTGGCGGATTTGGAGACCCAGATCGCCTTTCTGCGCCCGGCCAGCCAGTTGACAAGGATGAGGCCCGCGCATTCGCGCCCCTTGCCGCAACCGGTGCCGTCGCCGAGGAAATAGCCAAGGCGATAGGCACGTGCATTCGGGTCATCATCGGCGCGCGTCAGCTTGGTCTGGTCCTCATCGATGGTAAACCGACCGGGCAGATCACGCCCATGGGCATCATGTGCCATGATGATGGTCTCGAGCTGCGCCTCGGAGAGATCTCCCTCCTCGATCAACCGTGCAGGCAGGCGCAATTCCGCACTGGCCGCGCCTGAGGGCACCGGCGGCGCGACAGAGGCCATGGCGATGCTCTCGACCAGCGGCGTGGGATGTTCCTGCGCACCCGCGATCTCGATCCGCTGCGGACGGTAGCGCGCATAGATGTCCGAGACAGGCGTGTTGTCGCGCGGGACATCGAAGCTTGTGAAGCTGAGCGGGATGGCAGCATTGGCGCGGGGTTTGGAGGCGGCGAAAGGCGCACCGGCGGTCTTGCGTGGGGCAGCTACTGGACGAACCGGCCGCCCGTGAGGGATCGCTTCAACCCGTTGGGCCGGGCGCATCTCGGTCCGTGTTGCGGCCACGGCATCGACATATGCCAAGGCTTCATCCAGATCCCGCACAGGGACGCGGATCATTTCGCCGTCCTCCTGCACCTTGTCGAAGACCATCAGCTGGGTTTCGACAGATGTGCCGAGCTTGCGGTAGACCTGCCCCGGCATCGTCAACGCCAAGCGCGGCGTCAGGAGACCGCAGGCGCGTGACCAATGCGCGGCATCGCGTTCGGGTGTGAATCCCGGCGGCATGATCGCCACCAGCCGCCCACCTGGTGCCAGGCGCTTTGCAGCCGCGATAAGATGTTTGGCAGCGATGTGCCTGTCCCGGGAGCGGTCGACCGAGGAAGCGAAGGGCGGGTTCATCACCACGACGTCGGGTAGAACCGGGGTCTGCAGCAGATCATCGATATGCTCGCCGTCATGGCCTGTGACCTCGCCGCCGAAAACCGCGCGCAGGAGACGCTGGCGAAAGGGGTCGATGTCATTGAGCAAAAGCGTGGCACCGGCCCGGGCGGCGAAAGCGGCCAGGGCACCGGTGCCAGCCGAGGGCTCCAACACGGTCTCGCCCTTGCGGATCGCCGCCGCCCGCAAGACCAGCGCCGCGAAAGTCAGCGGAGTGGAAAACTGCTGCAGCCGGATCTGCTGCTCTGACCGGCGCGTTTCCGTCAGCAGCCGCGAGGCAAGCAGCCTTGCAGCGGCGACATCACCTGCCACGCCGTCCCCACGCAGCAGCACCTGGACAGCCGCGGCCTGCATCAGGTCATATGCCATACGCCAGTCCCAGGCACCGCCGGCATCGCTGCCATGAAACGTCTCGCGCATGACGCGCGCGAGCGCTGAGCTGCGCAGGGGTTGGTGGTGGATCTCTGTGCCGATAAGCGCTAGCGCAGAGGCGAGATCGGCTTCGGAGATTGCGAGAGCCGGGTTGGCCGTTCTGGGTTTGGACATGGGGATTTTCCTTTGGATCAGGGTCTGAGTTCCAAAGGACAAAAAGCCCGCTCTACACTTTTTGGGGTTTCCGCCGAAAGCTATGACGGAGGTTGGGCAACGAGAGTGAGTGCAGAATTTCAGATTACGAGCGCGACCCGCCCTTGTCCGAATCAAAGGCTAAGTCACGCAGCCGATCGGCAAACACTTTTTTTGACAGAAGAAGCGGCGGCAACCCACCAAAACACCCCGAAACGCACGAAGGTACCAGGTAAGACCAGAACGCACTGTTCAAGACTGTTGGCGGCGCTTCTCATCAATCACCGCCTGCACAAGATTCATTACGTTGGAATGAGGTGTCGCGGCCTGCTGGTCATTCAGCGCCTCCTCCACCTTGGACCGAAACCAGGCATAATGAGATTTCATGTCAGCGGTCACGGAAATGGTCCTCAAGCCCCTATCCAGCAGCTCGCCTAGGTCTCTAGGCATATCGGCAACACTCAGAGCGACCCGAGATCGGCTGTCGGAGGAATGGACCTTGGACAGATCGACTTTGTCGCAGGCCTGTTTACGATCTGAAGGTTGTTTCAACTCAGAGTCCCCGTTCACGCGACGATCGAACGTTACAGCAAAACTTCCCGGACGATAAGACTCTTGAGATCTCTACATTATGGGGATGACCAAAACATCTGCGCACAGACGCCCTTTCACGCCATTGCCGACGTTAAGGCGGGATGCCGCGAAGGTCTCAAACGAGCCCATTGCAGAAGTCTTTAGTTTTCGCTGCGCGCGCTCGCAGCGTGAAAAATGTTGCACGAGCAAAAATGCTTGTGCCGCAGTGCAGCGGGAGAACCGGTCACTCATTCTGGTCGCTGCAAGAAGCCGGGGGCGAATTCATGGCTCGCCGTACCAAAGACCGTTCAGACCGCTGCAAAATTGGAGCAGCTAAATGCTTTCAACAGCGCGCAGGTACACACCCTAAATTGGCGCTCTAGGCACGCAAATAATCCGGCAGGTGGAGGGGTCGCAATTCGATAGTCCATCTGCGGCTGGGTGGTGATCTTTTTTTTACACGGATTGGTGCGCTGCACTCACGATATGGATGAGGGTCTCACAGCAGTGACTTGACAGGAGAGGTAACTCACCAATCCGTTCAATTTCAGGCTTTCAATTCGGCCAGGCTCGAACACCATGCATCCATGCCATCCCCCGTTCGGGCCGACAGGCAGAAGATTTTCACTCCCGGATTGACCTCCAATATGTTTTGCCGACAGGCTTCTTCATCGAAATCCACATGCGGAGCCAGATCCATTTTGTTGATGACGACCCATTCCACGGCGCGGAACATATGTGGGTATTTGGTCGGCTTGTCTTCGCCTTCCGTCGTTGAAATCACAGCGATTTTCATCTTTTCGCCCAGATCGAACATGGCCGGACACACCAGATTTCCCACATTCTCGATCATCAGGATTGACCCGGTTTGGGGATCCAAAGATTGTACGGCGAAGGCAATCATATCCGCTTCGAGATGGCACCCGGCACCGGTGTTGATCTGGACGGCACGGGCGCCTGCATCGCGGATACGATCGGCGTCATTCGACGTCATCTGATCACCTTCGATGACCGCGATATCGGCTTTGTCCTTCATGCGCTTGATCGTCTCTTCAAGCAGCGTAGTCTTACCGGATCCGGGCGAGGAGACGATATTCAGGGCGATGACGCCGCGCCCTTCGAACCAGCCGCGGTTGCGGGTCGCGATTTCGTTGTTTTTGCCGAGAATTGCAGTTTCCAGGGAAATGATCTCGCCGCCCGGGCCATGGACATGCGGCTCATCATGACCGTGGTGATGGTCGTCATGAGAATGCGCGTGATCATGATCATGTCCGTGGTCATGCGCATGATCGTCCCGCAACAGGACTTTGACGCCGGTTTGAGAATCGGTCATCGAAACCTCGTTTGCAGGGTCGGCGCAGCCGCATACTCCACACATTATGCTTCCTCCATAAATTCTATTTCGCGTACGACGAATGTGTCGTTGTCCGCATCGATAAATCCCAAGGACACCCCGGAAATAGCGGTACTTTCGGTCACCAGATCCCAGCAAAAGGTCAGTGCGCCGCGTTCCACACAGGCCTGTGGGCCGATCGCCACGCGGACTTCCTTGAGCCTTCGCCCTTTGGCGTTTTCTTCTGCGATACCCGCAATGCTGCGGGCCAGTCCAAGCTCGTGCATCAACCAGTCCCCCAGGCCACTGGTCCGGTTTCCCACATGATTGACAGGCCGATGGCGACAACGACCGCAGCAATGGACATCTGCACGGCGGTATGAAGGCCTTTTGCGATTTTCGGCGCCTGGAGCACCGGCCAACCGACAACAACGGACATGGCCGCCATGCCAAGAACGGACCCAAGGCCGACCAGACCGACATATCCGACAGCCAGCCAGGGGTCGCCAGTTTTGGAGACCGCCAGCACGATGAGCCCGGACGATCCGGCCGCGCCGTGCAGCAGACCAATGAAAAAGGCTTTCAGGGGAAATCGCTCGGCGTGTACGTGGGCATGCGAGCTTTTGGAATGGTCGGCCACATCGGACGCGTGACTGTGCACGTGCATGTGATACCCCTGTCCCTCATGTTGATGGACGTGATAGTGCAGCCTGTCCTTGCGAAACCTGTGCACGACCTGTGCTCCGAGAAAAACCAGCATGACGCCAACAGCAAATTCGAACGTTGCCGCGCGCTGCTCATTGAGAACGAGGCTGAACACAATCACGCCAATGGACATGATCAGCAACGTCGCCGTGTGACCCAGGCCCCAGACGGCGCCTCGCAGCAGGAGCTTGTTTTTTCCGCCCCTGCTAAGCGTAATGATCGCAGCCAAATGATCTGCTTCGAGGGCGTGAACCATGCCAAACAGAAGACCCAAAACCAGGAACCCAGACGATGACGACGCATCAAGAAATGTAAGATTTTCCAGTAAGGCCATTAGCAAATCCTCGGAAGTTGTTCACCGACCAGCATGTCGACAATGCGCAGACCGCCAAAGACAGTTTTCATCACCACCGTTCGGGGATGCTGGGTGGTGGCCTTGCCGATGATCACGGCCTCGCGGCCCGCATCGGTGGCGTGCATCGCGGACAACGCCGCGTCGGCCTGATCCTCGGGAACGAAGATCACCAATGTACCTTCATTGGCCAGATAGAGTGGATCCAGCCCCAAAATCTCGCAAACGCCTTTGACTTCGGTGCGCAAAGGCAGAACGTCTTCGCCGATTTCAACGCCGACACCGGCAGCATCGGCGATTTCATTCAGGGCCGAGGCCAGCCCGCCGCGTGTCGCATCTCTTGCAACCCGCGTGCCGGGGGCAGCAGACAATATTGCCTCCATCAGATGATTGAGCGGTTGGCAGTCCGACGGGATTTCGGTGCTCAGCGCCATATCGCCGCGCGCGGCAAGGATGGCCGCACCGTGATCACCAAGCACGCCGTTGACGATGGCAACATCACCGGGCTGCACGGTTTCGGCCAACAGGTCGCGGCCCGGCGCGATCACGCCGATGCCGGATGTGGTGATAAAAACTCCATCGCCTGATCCTTTGCCGACGACCTTTGTGTCACCCGTCACAATGGCAACGCCCGCATCATCGGCGGCATTTTGCATCGACGCCGCGATCCGGCGCAGCGTCGAAATCTCGACACCTTCTTCGATGACAAAGGCCGCTGACAGCCACAGCGGTTTCGCCCCGCCAACAGCCAGATCGTTCACAGTGCCGCAGACAGCGATCTTACCGATATCGCCACCGGGAAATTCCATCGGGGACACCACGAACCCGTCCGTCGTAAAGGCCAGCCGCGCTCCGGGTACGGTGAGCGCATCATCCATCAGCCGCGCTTGATCTTCCATGCCGGGCGGACAGAAGACCGATGTGAACACATCCTCGATCAGGTCGCGCATCGCCTTGCCGCCCCCGCCATGGGCCATCGTCACCTTGTCGGCAACGACGCGTCTGGGCTGGCGGTCCATCGCGTTCATTCTACCGGCTCCAGATCAAGGCCGCCATATTGGTAATAGGCCGCGCAGGCCCCTTCCGAGCTGACCATCAGGGCCCCCAGCGGCATCTCGGGCGTGCAGCCCTTGCCGAATTGCGGACACGCGTGGGGCTTGATCCGCCCGGTCATGACGTCGCCGCAGGCGCAACCTTCCTGTTCTTCTGTGAACGATGTGTTGCGGCCGTAGCCGATGTTGAATTTCACCTCGGCATCGTATGCCTTGTACCGGTCGCGAATGCGCAATCCGCTTTCATCAATCTCACCCAGACCGCGCCATTCAAAGGTTGGGCGCGGCTCATAGACCTGCTCGCAGGCGGCGATGGATACCGGGTTGCCCTCGTTGGGCACGATCCGCGCATATTGGTTTTCCACCTCGGCACGGCCATCGCGGATTTGTTCCAGCACCATCAGCACCGATTGCAACAGATCAAGCGGTTCAAACCCCGCCACCACGATGGGTTTGCCATAGTCGCGCGCGATGAACTGGTAAGGTTCGGTGCCGATCACCATCGACACATGGCCCGGGCCCACGAAACCATCCAAGACCATATAAGGGTCATCCAGCAACGCCTTGATCGGCGGCGGCACGGTGATGTGGTTGCAGAAGATAGTGAAATTCGTCAGCCCATCGGTATCGGCCTGAAGGATCGACAGGGCCGTCGAAGGCGTGGTCGTCTCGAACCCAAGGCCAAAGAACACCACCTCGCGGTCGGGGTTGCGGCGCGCCAGTTCCAACGCGTCCAGCGGCGAATAGACCATGCGGATATCGGCGCCGTCGGCTTTGGCCTGCATGAGGGATTTCTTGGTGCCCGGCACGCGCATCGCATCGCCAAAGGTTGTAAAGATCACATTCGGATCTTCGGCGATCTGTACGCATTCATCCACGCGGCTCATCGGAAGGACGCAAACCGGGCAGCCGGGGCCGTGAATGAACTCCAGCCCCGGCGGGGTCAGCTTGTCCAGACCATAGCGAAAGATCGCGTGCGTATGCCCGCCGCAAATCTCCATGATATGAACCGGCTTTTCCTTGGTCGCTCCGATCTCGTTGGTCACGCGTTCGATGGCAGCCAGCACGCCTTTGGCGGCCACCGGATCGCGGAATTCATCAGCGTATTTCATGACGCTTCCGACAGCATGGCCGCACTGGCCCGCATCGCCTCTATCTCTTCCTGCGCTTCGCCAAGTTCGCGCAGGACCTCCAGTGTCAGGGCCGCTTCCTTTTCGTTGATCTTGCTCATGGCAAAACCGACATGGATCAAGGTCCACGTGCCAATCAAGTCCTCCAACGGGTCATCACCCGCGATGCAGGCCACGTTGACCTCACGTTTCACGCCCGAGATGTCGACCATGGCGAGCTTGCGGGTCGCATCCGAGATCTCGGTAATTTGTCCTGGAATTCCTAGGCACATTTTGCGTCCTCCCCTTGTGTGTTTGCCAGGGCAATCACGGCTTGCCCCAGTGAAATACCGCCGTCATTCGCCGGATAGTCGGAATGGCTCAGAACCGTCAGCTCTGCTCCTTCCAAGCCTTGATGAACCAGCGCGAACAGCGTCGCGTTTTGAAAACAGCCACCCGACAGGGCGACGGTGTCGATGGCCGTGTCTTTGGTCAGCCGCACCGCCATTTCGACAATGGCGCGGGCCAATCCCCGGTGAAACCTTGCCGAAATCGTGCCAATGGGTGTCTGCAGAACCAGATCGCCCAGCATGGCGCGCCAGACGGCCAGCGGCTCGATATAGGGCATGCCCTTGCCGCCCATCAGCGGTATTGAAAACGGATAGGCCAGATCATCTGGCTCGTTCAGCGCGTCAGGATCAAGGGCGGCCTCGAACAGGATCGCGGCTTCGCCCTCGTAATTCTGCCGGTCCCAAGCGATGCCTGCAATCGCGGCAGCGGCATCGAACAGCCGGCCACAGGACGACGCCAAGGGCGAATTCGTTCCAGACTTGATCATCGCATCCAAAGTGTCGCGAGGCAGGTCCCGCATACGGCTGAAGACCTCCAGATCGGGAAAGTTGATTGCAAACTCGCCCCAGCCCATCTCGGCCATCAGATGCGCATAGGCATTGCGCCATGGCTCACGCACGGCGGCCACACCGCCGGGCAGTGCAACTGGTTTCAGACAGCCGACCCGGCGATACCCGTGGTAGTCGCAGATCAGGAATTCACCGCCCCAGATCGTGCCGTCATCCCCCAGGCCTGTGCCGTCCAGCGCGATGCCTAGCACGTGTTCTGCGCTCAGGGGCCGGTTGTTCTCGACCAGGCACGCGGCGATATGCGCGTGGTGATGCTGTACCTGGATCACAGGCCGGTCGCCTGCCATCTGGAACCCGCGCTGCGTGGACAGGTATTGCGGATGCTGATCGACAGCGATTATATCTGGAGCATGATCAAAGAGGTTTTCGTATAGACCCAGATTGCGCGTCACATCCGCGTTTGTGGCCACATCCTCCAGATCGCCCATGTGCTGGGACATGATGGCGCGGGCGTCCTTGACGAGGCAGAATGTGTTCTTCTGTTCCGCACCGAGCGCCAGAACCTCAAGCGCGTCGGAAAACCCGGCTGGCAGTTCAAGCCCCTGCGGCGCATATCCACGCGCCCGGCGCAGCACGCGCGGACGGCCCAGATCGACGCGCACAACACTGTCATCGATCCGGTTGGCGATGTCGCGGTTATGAAGACAGGCGAAATCTGCGATATCGGCAAGACGGTCGCGGGTTTCCTGATTGTCGATGCATTGCGGCTGACCCGAAGGATTGCCGCTGGTCATGATCACCGGGCGCCCGATGCGCCGCAGGATCATGTGATAGAACGGCGTATAGGGCAGCATTACGCCAAGACGATCCAGACCCGGCGCGATCTCGCTTGGCAGACCGTTGGGCTTGGCCTTCAGCAGAACGATAGGTGCTTGCGGGCTCGACAGAAGATCGGCCTCGATCTTCGACACCTCGCAATACGCGCGCACCACATCCAGATCGCGGGCCATCAGGGCAAAGGCCTTGCCCGTGCGCGATTTGCGCCTGCGCAATTCGGCCACGGCCGCGGCGTTGGTGGCGTCACAAGCTAGATGCACACCGCCCAGACCCCGGATTGCGACGATGTGACCATTCATGATCATCCCGCCGGTGGCATCCACGTCATCCAGCATTGAAAACGCTTCGAGATTCACCGCGCCCTTGCCAAGTTTCTCGATCCAGATGTTCGGTCCGCACCGGCCACAGGCCACCGGCTGCGCGTGAAAGCGGCGGTCGACCGGGTTGGAATATTCCGCCTCGCAAGGTGGACAGAAATCAAACGGCGCCATGGTTGTTTTAGCGCGGTCATAGGGAGCGGCCTGCACAATCGAAAAGCGCGGCCCGCAATTGGTGCAATTGGCAAACGGATAGCGATAGCGCCGCTCAAACGGATTGCGGATTTCCTCCAGGCAATCGGCGCAGGTTGCGGCATCTGGCGTCACATTGCCTCGCATCTCGCCCTCTTGCGATGCGGTGATTTCAAATCCGCAAGGGGCTGGGTCGGTCAGGGGTGTGACATCGAGCCGTTCGATGCGCGCCAGCGGCGGCAGTGCGCTGTGCAGCCTGTCTGGAAAGGTTGCGACATGGTCCCCCCAAAGCTGGATCACTACGCCTTCGCCGGTGTTTTTCACATCGCCCGTCAGGCCCATTTCATGCGCCAGCCGCCAGACCGTCGGGCGAAAGCCTACGCCCTGAACCTGACCAGAAACGGTGAAGCGGGCACCGGTCATGTCGCCGCGTCCCAGATCAGAATGCGGTTGTTGCCGCTGTCGGCCACCGCCACCGTCGAGCCCAGAGCAGACAGCCCATAGGGCCAGCACACCGTATCGCGCTCGGCAATGCCCCAGCGGTTGTCGCCTTTGGCCGCAAAATCCGGCTGCGCCGTCAGCCGGTCGGCGTGGGCCGCCATACCGGTATCCTCAAATCCCAGAAGTCGTGAATTGGCCGTGTCAGCCACCACCAGCGTCGACCCAAGTGTTGCCAGCGCATAGGGCATATTCATCGCTTGTGACGTGGGATAATACGACGCCATATTGTGGTCGCAGGCGGTCATATCCGCCTGTCCCAGCACCGTGTCGCATTGGGTGCCGTTCTGGCCGGGAAACGCATCCCATATCATCACCCGGTTGTTGCCGGCATCTGCCACCGCCAGACCGCCTTGCCAGACGATGGCCATGTGCGGCCAGCGCATCGATACGTCCGAAACCGCCCCGCCCGCATTTTCATCCCGGCAGGTGAAATCGTGCTGTCCCAGAACCAGATCCGCCGGTTGACCCGTGGTTTGCGGATCGTCCCAGATCAGCACACGGCGGTTTCCGGTGTCGCATACGATCAACCGATTGCCATCCGCCGAGACCCCGTAAGGCCAGTGCATCGTATCAGCGCGCGCATGCGACAGACCCAAATTTGCCAGTGCGCTGTGGGCGTCAGGCTGACCAAGAATGATATCAGCCTCGTGGTCGGGACCGGTGGGCGTTTCGCGCCAGATCAGCACGCGGTGGTTCCACGGGTCGGCCACGGCCAGCCCACCCCGAAATGCAACGATCCCGGTCGGCACATTCACGGTGTTCGCAGCCACCGGGCCCTTGGCGTTTCGGCCCTCGCGGCCAAAGTCGGGCTGACCCAAAAGAATATCGGCAGGTGTGTCGTCATTTGTCGGGACGGTTTTCCATCCCAGCACCCGGTGATGCCCCGTGTCTGACACCCAAAGCGAGCCGTCCGGATGCAGGCACACGCCGCGCGGCCCGAACATCAGGTGCGGCGCGGGCGTGATCGCCTGTACAAGTGAACCGCCGTCGCTGCCCAAAATGACGCGGGCGCCCTGCCCACCCAACAACGGCGCACCGGGGGTTATGGTGCCGGGCGCCTTTTGCGGGCTGAACGAGCGGGACAGCGAGACTTTCACGCGATAATCCTCACTTCGATATTGGGGCCTTTGACCCGCACCGCGTGCGGCTGCAATTGCACCTCGGGAGCAGTCAAACACTCGCCACTCTCAAGCGCATATCGAAACCCGTGATGCGGGCAGGACAGGATCGTCTCGATGATATCGCCTTGGGTCATCTCAAGGCCCATATGGGCGCATGCATTCTTGAAGCAGCTTACCTTGTCGGCAAAGCGGGTGATGATCACTGAATGAGTGTCGATGTCGATAAAGCGCGTTTCGCCATCGGCCAGATCATCCAGCGGCAGCGCCGTTGTCCACTCGTTGTCGCCGTAATTTGCAAAGGGCGACGTGAACTGAACGCCGTCCGACCCGCCACCGCCCAGACCCTTGGCCTGTTTCACTTCGGTGATCTCGGGAACCTGATCCTGAATGGCCTTTTTGACACCCGCATAGAACGTCAGTTGTGACGCCGGGCACCCATCACAGGCACCCAGAAACCGAATTTCTGCGCGCTTGCCTTCGACCGCAGCGACCTCGGCATCGCCGCCATGGCTGACCAGGCTCGGGCGCACCGTTTCCAGCGCCGCCTCGACCCGTTCGTAGAGCGATGGCCGCAATATCCCGTGGCGGCGCAACACGGCGTAGACCACTTCATCCCGGGCCGCCTCTTTCAGGGCGTTGCCAAACTCTGGGTTGTCCTTAAGCGCTCCGATCAACCGTCGGAACGCCTCCTTGTTCAATGCATCTACGGCTTCAGCCCTTGCATGGGCTCCGTTGCGGGCCGCCTCATCCCAGCCGTCTGCCAGCATTTCAAGCGCCTTCAGATCGCCGATCAGGCGATCCAGAGTCGGCTCTTCGCCTTCAAGAGATGCGGCATCCGGCATTGCTTATGCGTATTTCAGATCTTTGAACAACACAGGCTGCACAGCGCCGCTTACAGCGCCTGCGGCGATGGCTGCCACCCAGATCGGTGCAAACAACCCGATGACGATACCGGCGATCACGCCGGCGCCAGCCCCCATCATCAACTGTCGGACCACGGTTTTGTTGTCTTTGAAAAGCTTGCCTGCAAAAAACAGTTTTGCAGAATTCATGGCCATTCCCAGCATGGCGACCTCCTAGATCAGCAAAAGAACAAGCGTGGTCACGACAACTGCGCCGCCACCTGCAAGCCCGCCGTAAAGCGCGCCCATATAGGCGGCCAGCTCTGCGCCCAGTGCATCTTTACCGATGCGCAGACCCGACAAGGCCCCTGCACCCAAGGCGGCGGCCAGGCCGGCGACCAGGGCCAAAATTACGACTATAGCGCTCAACTGTATTCTCCATTCATCATTGTAATCCGCTCCGTTCCAGAATTGTTGATGGGCCAAGGGCCGCGTTCAGTTCGGCAATGGCTTCGCTTACTGCTTGTGCCTTTTCGCCGGCCCCGCGCTTGGCGAATACGCCGCGCGCTTCTTCCAGCAGACGCACCGCTTCGGTCAGGTTGCCAAAGTTGCCGCCGTCGGGATTTTGCGGATCGTCCGGCAGGTTCGACAGGCAATTGGCTTTGTTCGCGATGGTGTTGGCATATTCTTCGGGCATGTCGCGGATGGTGCGCACCTTGAGCGCCTCATCATAAGCCTCTAGAGCGCGATATCCGTTTTCCACCCGGTGAGACGAGGACACGTACTGCAGCGCGTTGCCAAGGTTGTTTTGCAGCATCGCGTATTCGTTGGGATGGTCTATCAGGTTGACGACCGTCAACGCCTCTTCAAAGGCCTGCACTGCCAGCGCCTCGCGCATCTTCCCGGACTGGTCGGTGAACGGCATGGACAGGAACGCCGTGGCCAGGTTGCTTTGCAGGACCGCGAATTCCTTGGGGTAGTTGGTCTTGTCGAAGGTCCTGAGCGACCGCTGATAGGCGCTGATGGCAGGTTGGATCGGCAAGAGATGCATGCCCGCAAGTGTCTGGCAGATCAGACCAAGGTTCATTTCGGCTTCGGCCACTTCGGCGTCCGACCCTTCCGCAGTCAGGGTTGCAAGCGCGATCTCTATTTCGGATTTCGCTTCCTTTAGCTGCGTCGCATCTTCGGCGGGCACGGCCATCAGCGCTGTGGCCATACGCGCACGAATGCGGGCGACCCCCAGAACTTCGCCTTCCGGCGCAAGATCCATGGCAAGTTTGTAGAGATCCACGGCAGCAAAGATGTCTTCGGCACGTTCGGGTTTCTGCTGAAGCCCCATCGCGATTTCCATCAGCATCTCGGCCTTTTCGGCCTGCGTCGCCGCAGCCGTTTCGACCGCGGTCATGGCCGCCTGCACCTGCTGCTGAGCACGACTGATATTCGTCAAACCGGTTTCTCCCTCGAATCGAATCTGGTTCGATTTCTGTGTTCGACCGAGAAAAGCACTCAAAGCGGGCGCTGTCAACTTACTTGGTTTATAGAAAACTTAGTTTACACATCCTCGCCGCGCTGATCCGGCTTCAATTCTGCACAAAGCGCCCCTTTGCTGGCCTGCCACGCGACGGTCAGGCTGTCGGTTGCAAAGTCCAGAAGGTCTTGATCCTGGAAAACATCACGGGCCTGAACCACCCGATCACCTGCAGCATTCCGGACCTTCAAAAGGCACCCTCCGGCGGTTGCCTGATGCACGGGCATCACCAATAATTCATCCTGTTGGATCAGTACGATGACCGCATCAATGCCGCGGAAATAGGTGTCCACCACGGCGCAAGGCAGATAGATCGCACCATCCCTGATCGCGATCGTGCTCATGCCTCCGACCACGTATCGATCAGGTCCCGAATGCGGCACTCAACCGTCCGCGCCGCGCGAGAAACCTCGTCGCTCAGGCCTAACCCAAGCTCCAGCGTCGCGGCCTCGATCAACAGCACCGATGTCGTCTTGGGAAACGCATCACCATAGATACGGCGTCCTGCGTAAAGCGCATGATCCCACCTGAAATCATGCAGGTTCAGGCTGTTGTTGGGCGGTGCTTCCAGAACCTCTCCAGGAACCTCATAAATGGTGCCCGGCGACCCTTCGGGGACCCGGGCATCGACAATGATCAGATGCGTGGCGCCGCGTGCGCTGTACATGACCGACATCCCGTCGGTTCCGCCGTCGAATATGCGAGTGTGCTCCGGCACGCCGTTTTCGCGCATTTGAGCGATGAGATGCGGACCGACGCCGTCGTCGCTTCGGTTTGGGTTGCCGCATCCGATGACGACAACATCAAGCGGCATCAGATCCGCCACAGGCGGCAGGACCATTCCGGTTCGACCGGCACCATCAGTTCCGGCAATTCGCAGAATTTCGCATGGACCTTGTAGTACATGCAGGTCTCGCAGGGTTGCTCAATCTCGTCAGCCTCGATCGTGTGATCGGTGAAACCGGCGATGACGAGTTTCTTTTCCAGATCCTGACCTGCCTCGACCTGCAGGCGCGCCACGATTTCATTGACCTCTTCGCTGGTTCCGGCCCGTGGCCAGACCTCGGTTTCCAGACCCGAAGCCAGCATCTCGGCGATTGTTGCGCGAGTCTCGTCATCATCCATGTCAGCGCTCCTTTCAGATCCGCCACAGACGGCACCACCATTCCGGCTTTGCCGGGAGATCAAGTTCTGGCAGGTCGCACCAGCGCTTGTGCACCAGGTAGTACATACATTCCTGGCACCGCATCTCGTCTTCGCCGTAGGGCTGCAAAAGCCAGCCTGAGATCACCAGTTTTTCGCGCAGCTGATCCGCGCTCAGAGGCCGCAATTCGTCAAGCAGCGCACCGAATTCACGATCCGTTTCCGGAAAAGGCTCGACCTTGGTTTCCAGTCCTTCCGCGAAATGGTCCTCTATCATCTGGAGGAGCATTTCATGCCCCGCTTCGGCGGGTGTCAGGCCATATCTGTCCAAGTAGGCCTGGCGCTGCGCTTGGGTTATTGATGCTTCCGGATTTTCTGACATTCAGCTTCCTCCCTAATTGCCGGATGTCGTTTGGCCGGCAGATTTGATCCGCCGGCCAAACATAAACATCAGGCTGTTCGGAAGCGTGCCAGTTCATCACCGGATTTGGCATCATGCGCATGAACAGTACACACAAGGCAACTGTCATAGGATCGACAAACGTGACCGACCTCGACCGGATCCGCGCTGTTCTTGATCGGCGTGCCGATCAACGCTTCTTCGATTGGCCCCCGGGCGCCGTCAGATGTACGCGGCCCAACATTCCATGTCGTCGGCGCGATGATCTGGTAATTGGCGATCTTGCCGTCGCGTACATCGATCCAATGGCACAGCGCACCGCGAATCGCCTCGGTCGCACCCCAGCCCTGTCCGTCTTTTTCAGTTGGCTTTATATACCATTCGTCGTTCAACTGGAACTCGCGCAAATTGCGTTCGGCTTCGCGATAGAGAATGCAAAGCTCGTGCATCCGCGCAAAGTGGCGCAGCATCGTCGAAGCACCGCCCATCTTGCGGTACATATCCAGCACCAACCCGTCGCTGTGCTGGAAGTCATGGCCCGTGTCATTGCCCGCCACCAGACGCCGCGCCAGCGGGCCGGCCTCGAGGCGACCGCTTTCGGCATGCGACACGGCCGTCGACCAGGAATACTTGCCCTCCGGGTCGATGGGGTTCTTGCTCACTGGGTTCGTGGTGCGGTCGAACGGGTGGACCGCACCCGCCGCCTCGTCGTACCAGGCGTGCTGCGTGTCTTCGCGGACAAAGGACTGGTCCATCGGGCTGAATGTGTCGGATGCACCGTCGTAGATGCCCGATTTCATGATCACCGCATCTGAGCGACCATCAATCGTGGGGTTCTGATACTTGTCCTCGTGGGGCAGATACCCCCATGTGGTGAACCGGCCGTGGCCTTTACCGTACTGGTCAAGGCCAATGTCCTTGGACATGCGCCAGAACAGGCCCAGATCAGAATTGGCGTGCTCGGGCTTTTCGTCCAGCCATGCCTCGAATTGCTCCAAGGTCTGGATTTCTTCGTAACGCTCCATTGAGCAGCCGAGCCACAGTGGCTCGATCCAGTTCTGACGGAAATGCTCCAGAATAGACCAGGCGCGGGTGATATCCGTAAGTGTCGGAGAACACATGACGCCGCCAGGCACCATGAAGGACGAATGCGGCCACTGACCGCCCAACAGCGCGTAAATCTCGACCGGACGGCCGGAGATTGTCACGCCTGCTTCATAGGATGTGCCGGTAAACGGGGAATAGCGTTTGACGGCTTCCTCGTAAAACGGGCTCATCGCGTAGTTTTCGTTGGTATAGTCGATCATCCACAACCCATAATGGTGGCGCGGCAGGGACTGCAGAGATTCCACGATCTGGCCGAGGTTGCGCGCCAGAATGGCGTTGCGCGGCACGGTGGTGCCCCAGGCAGTATCGAGTGCCCAGGCTGCGCAGGTCAGGTGTGACGCACCGCAGATCCCGCAGGCGCGCGGCGTGACGACCAGACCGGCTTGGGGGTCCTTGTCTTTCAGGATGACTTCGAACCCGCGAAACATCTCCGCGTGGGTCCAGGCGTTGGTGACAACGCCGTTTTCAATATCGACCCGGACATCCAGATCGCCTTCGACGCGGCCAACCGGCGAAATGTCGAGTGTTTCTACTGCTGCAGACATAATTCTCTCTCCCAATTCGCAGTTAGACTACGAAGATATCTTCCTCTGCCCACGCAGGTGCCGCGCCTTTGGCGGCGGAGGTGAGCTTGATGTAACCCTTCTTGTCCACGCCCTCGGGCATGTCCTTGGGTACACCCATGACGGTTTGTGTCTTGAAGACCGTTCCCGGCGCCAGATCAAAGAACGGGAACTCCGGTTCGGTACAGCCCAGGCAGGGCATACCCGCACGGGTTTTTGACGAATGGCGGTTCCACAGGATGCGATTGCAGGGGCTGTGAGTCATAGGACCACGACACCCCAGATCGTAGAACAGGCACCCCTTGCGCTGGCCGAACGCCGTGGTCGACACCTTGTAGGCAAAATGCATGTTGCGCGTGCACCCGGTCTGCGTGAAAGAGGAAAAGAACGTTTTGGGGCGATGGAATTCATCCAGCGTCAGATCACCGGCCCGACCCGTGGCAACCGCCACCAGAATCTGCGTTACCCAGTCAGGGTGTGCCGGACAACCCGGAATATTGATGACAGGCAATCCGGATTTAGCGGCAAAACCTTCACCCAGTGCGCCGCCCTTGTCGCGCTTGAGAAACTGCAGGCCGACGCTGTCGGACGGGTTCGGCGCCGTCGCCGGAATGCCGCCATAGGTCGCGCAATCGCCGATCGCCACGACAAAATCAGCAACCGCTGACAGCTCTTTCACCCACTCCTTCATCGGGCGCCCGCAGAACCGGTTCCATTCGCCGGTGCCGTCCGGCGCATTGATGACGGTGCCTTCGAAGACAAAGATGTCCAGCTTGATCTCGCCAGAAATACACTTCTCGACGATCGCTTTGACCTGATCGCCCAGTTCAAGCCCGAGGGAGGGTTGCCAAAGGACGTTGATCCCAAAGTCAGTGACCAGATCACATGCGCTTGGTTCCTCTGCATTCAGGAAAGACATCGTGTTGCCGGAACACGCGCCCCCCTGAAGCCACAACAGGTTTGCCATTTTTCTTCCTCCCAAAGACTATCATTCCTGCCGCGACATCCTCGCCTCAGAGCCAGGCTTGTTGCTTGTCGACCCTGCGAAAGTCGCGGCATTTATGGTGGAAGTGTGTACCGTTGCGCACAGTCGAGCAAATCAACACTAGCGGTCAGCGCGGCGATTTCTGGTAACAAAGTGTAAACTGAAAACTAAGTTGCCATGGGGGAATGTAAACTTGGCTGACAGCTGACAGGGCTTAGCCCCGTCGCCCGCAAGCCGGGCATTCGGCCTCTCCGAAGTAGCTGTACCAGATCCCCTTGCAGCTCTTGCACCAATGGCCCCTGGCGCCCGTGCCCGAAGGAGCAACGGCCTTTGACATGGCGGTCAGGCCCAGATTGCGCGGCTTGGACCGGGTCTTGGCCAGTCCGGATCGGGCATAGGGGAAACCAATGACTTTCGTGGCAGGCGCGTCATCGTCCATGTCTTACCCTTTGCGCAGACCGTATCTCTTGATCTTGTTTGCCAGCCCGACTCGTGACAAGCCCAATTCTTCCGCGACCTTACTTTGATTCCAATGAAACGCCTCCAGCGCCTTGGTCAAAACGACCTGCTCCAAATGTTCGACCTTGTCTTTAAGCGTTACACCGGATGGCACGAAAGCTGCGTCCTCGCCGTTTTCGATTGGCGTGCGCGCGATCTTTTCCGATAAATGTCGTAGAGCAACATATCCACCTTGTTCCGCAACCGCGACCATGCGCTGAACTTCGCTTTCCAGCTCGCGGACATTGCCCGGAAATGGGTAATACTCCAACCGCTTCAGAACGTCAGATGTGACACCCAATACCCGGCGACCAACCACACCGGCATATTTCTCAACAAAGAACTGTGTCAGCACCGGGATGTCGTCGGTCCGGTCGCGAAGCGGTGGCAATTCCAGTTGAAACCCGCGTAAACGATAATACAGATCGCGGCGGAAACTGCCTTTTTCCACCATCTCCTCAATTGAACGGTTGGATGCCGCGATGATCCGCACGTTGCTGTACAGTGTCTTGTCTGAACCAAGTGGTTTGACTTCGCCCTCTTGCAGGAAGCGTAAAAGGGCCACCTGAAAATGCGGTGATACTTCTGACACCTCGTCCAGAAACACCGTGCCCCCATCAGCCGCCCGAAAAAGGCCCAGCCGATCCGCAATCGCCCCCGGAAAGGCGCCACGCATGTGGCCAAACAGCTCGGAATACAAGGCATCGTCAGACACACCGCCGCAATTCTGGCTGTGCATGGGTGAATTCACGCGATCCGAGTTAAAGTGAATGGCGCGCGCCAAAAGCTCCTTGCCGGTGCCCGTCTCGCCTCGGATCAGGACCGGCATGCCCGTGGAGGCCGCGACTTTCGCCTCGGCGACAACTTCGGCCATCTTGGGGCTTGCATAGACCAGTCTTTCAAAGCGTGAAACGCCACCCTGAACCGATCCGCCTTCCTCGTCGTTGAAAATCTCGTCATCCAGCGACAGCTTGAGCTCTCTGCTCAGTATCCGGTGCCGGCGCGACAGCTCGGCGTGTTCCAGGGCGCGCTTGACGACGATGCGGATCTGCTGCTCTTGCACCGGTTTGGCAAGATACAAATAGGACGCCGTATCTTCGCAGAGTTGCGCGCCGCAGCTCATTTCATTTTTTTCGCAAATAACAATGCGCCAACACGCGGTATGAGACAAGCGAGACCGCGCCAACGCGTTGTCCGGTCCAAAATCATCCTCATCGACGTCATAGAGAATGAGGTCCACGTTCACTTCGTCAAGGCGGCTCTTTGCGGAGTTATCATCCTCGCAAAAGATCAGCCGATACCCATCCAATTCGCTCAGAGCGCTGGAAGCGGACAGGGTCAAAGCCTTGTCCTTGGACTTGATAAGAACCGTAGATATATTCGACAAGGTGCTTGGACCTCCGTTGCCACTGATGATTGCCGGATCAGTATCAGCAAACATTCTTTGCATAAAGAGAACTATTTATGCAAGTTCTGCTTGCAATCTAGCTTCAGAGTGCAAATCCAGCGCCACTTCGCCTGTTGTGGGGTCGAGTCCGGCTGAGTGCAGAATAGGGCGTTAAGCCTGGATTGGGCTTCTGTAGTCGAGCTCAGGCCGCGTTTTCGGTGAGATAGCGATAGATGGTGGCCTTAGAGAGGCTGTATTCAGCCATGAGGTCTTTGATCAGCTTACCTTGAGCGCGTTTTTCGCGGAGCTCTGCGATCTGATCATTGGTGAGCGCAGGCCGTTTGCCGAACTGAACGCCGCGATCTTTCGCCTTCTTGATTCCGTCCATTTGCCGTTCGGCCCGGATCTCAGTCTCGAATTGGCCGATAGCACCCAGCATGTTGAACAACAGACGACCAGTTGCATCGGATGTGTCGATGTTCTGGTCGAGGACGACAAGATCGACGCCCTTTTCGCGCAGCGTCTCCGCGACCTGACATAGGTGCAAAGTGGATCGGGCCAGTCGGTCGATGCGCGTTACAATCAGCTGGTCGCCTTCACGGACATAATTCAGACATTGCTTGAGCTGAGGGCGGGCATCGGTGGTGCCGCTGCGCTTTTCTTCGAACAGTTTGTCACAGTCGCTCAGTTTTTCACGCTGCACGTTTAGAGATTGTCCGACTGAACTGACGCGGGCATATCCGACTTTGGCCATGGGGTCTCGAATATATTAAGGGTTCATGCGACAACCATATTGAGACATTGAAAAAGACATGGCACGCGTGATGTCTCAATATGTCTACTTTCAAAGACCACATCTCCTAACGAAAGAACAATCCGATGGCACATCGAGCGGTTCTGACCGCGCGACAACGCGCGGCACTTTTTGATCTCCCTACAGAGGAGATGGCGTTGCTGCGGCATTACACCCTGGATGATGAGGACATTGAACATATCCGCACACGGCGGCGACCAGAAAACCAAATCGGCTTTGCGCTTCAGCTTTGTGCCTTTCGGTTTCCGGGCCGTTTGCTGAAGGCTGGCGAAGTTATACCGGAACCTGTGTCCCGGTTCATAGCCGCTCAAATTGGACTGAAACCAGATGACCTGTTGCAATATGCCGCCCGTGAGAAGACACGACGAGAACATCTCGGCTCACTGCGTAAGATGTACGGTTACAAGATGTTTGCTGGCAAACATGCCAAGAAAATGCAGAGGTGGTTGGACCAGCACGCCGAGGCGGCTCAATCGAGTGAGGGTTTGGTTCGCGGGTTTGTGGAGGAATGCCGCAGGCGACAGGTTGTCCTGCCCGGCCTGTCGGTCATAGAACGACACTGTGCTGACGCATTGGTTGCGGCCGAACAACGGATCGAGGCTCGCATTGCGGCACGTCTCGACCTCGAAATGAAAGCCAAACTTAACGGTTTGCTCAATGAAGACGCTGATAGCCGGATCAGCCGCTTCATCTGGTTGCGACAATTCGAGGTGGGCAAGAACTCTGCCGATATCAACCGCCAGCTCGACCGGCTGGAATTCCTGCAGGGGATCGCGTTGTCGCCAACAATCCTGGACGACATTCCCGCACATCGGGTCACACGCCTTCGCCGCCAGGGGGAACGTTACTTTACGGATGGATTGCGGGACATCACCAGTGATCGACGACTGGCCATCCTTGCCACCTGCGTCGTTGAGTGGTCGGCTGCCATCGCAGATACCGTTGTCGAAACACATGACCGGATCGTTGGCTCAATCTGGCGGGAGGCAAAGAGGATTTGCGATGCCCGTGTTACCGCGGCGCAATCGGAGATCGCGGCGACCCTGGCCGGGTTTGAGACTCTGGGCACGACATTGTTGATCGCCAAGGGAGATGAGGTGGCTATCGCCGGTGCCGTGGATGCATCTTGTGGCTGGGATGCTCTGGAAAACCTCGTTGCAACAGCAAGGTCACTCAGTAAGACCGTCAAGGCGGGTGCACTGGCTTATGTCGAGCAGGGGTATCATCGGTTCAAGCTCTATGCCCCCGAATGCTGGCAACATTGGACATCACAGGGGCCAGTGTGGCTCAGCCTTTGCTTGCGGCGGCCGATGTGATCCGCGACAGGCAAGATATTCCAAGCCGCTCTGCGCCATTTCTTCAGCCCCGATCAAAATGGCGAGGGCATCTCAGCGACCCCGAAACGAACCGGGACCGTCTCTGGGTTGTCGCGGTGCTGTTCCATCTGCGTGAGGCCTTCAGATCCGGTGATGTCTGGCTTGCTCATTCTCGCCGCTACAGCGACCTGAAACAGGCTCTGGTTCCGGTCGAGGCCGCGCAGACTATGGGATTGTCGATGCCATTGAAGCCGGAAGTCTGGCTTGCAGATCGAAAACAACGGCTGGACGACGGGCTGCACAGGCTTGCCAAGGCAGTCAGGAACGGCGCCCTCCCAGGCGGGATCATCGAGGATGGGCGATTGCGCGTCGAACGCCTTGAAGCTGACGTTCCCGCTGAAGCCGATAGCCTGATCCTGGACCTCTATCGTCGCCTGCCAGAAGTGCGGATCACAGATATGCTCACGGAGGTGGCCAATGACACAGGGTTCATTGACGCCTTCACCCATCTGCGTACCGGGGCACCGTGCAAAGACAGGCTTGGCATGCTGAATGTTGTTCTCGCAGAGGGTCTGAATCTTGGACTCAGCAAAATGGCCGGGGCGAGCAGTACCCATAACTTTAAGCAATTGGCCCGGCTCTCAAACTGGCACGTGGAAAGTGAGGCCATCAATCGGGCACTGGCTATGGTGATCGAGGCGCAGGCGTGGTTGCCAATGGCAAAATACTGGGGTGCTGGTGAAACCGCTTCCAGTGACGGTCAGTTCTTTCCCACCACACGCCAGGGCGAGGCGATGAATCTGATCAATGCGAAGTACGGCCATGAGCCCGGCCTGAAAGCCTATACCCATGTATCAGATCAATATGGCCCCTTCGCCACACAGGTGATCCCAGCTACAGTGAACGAGGCACCGTACATTCTGGACGGTCTGCTAATGAACCCGAGCGGCAAACGGATCAAAGAACAATACGCAGATACGGGCGGCTTCACAGACCTCGTCTTTGCGGCCACCTCGTTGCTCGGCTACCGGTTCATCCCGCGCATCAAGGACTTACCTTCAAAGCGGCTGCATGTCTTTGATCGTCATGGGGTCCCGAACGAACTAAAAGGCCTGGCCGGTGACCGCATCCGCGAAAACACGATTATCGCCAACTGGCCGGACGTGTTGCGCTGCATCGCGACGATGCTCTCCGGGAGAATGCAACCGAGCCAGCTTCTGAAGAAACTGGCAGCACGGCCACGGCAACATGATCTGGCCATTGCCCTTCGTGAAATCGGACGTATCGAGCGGACGCTGTTTATCATTGATTGGCTACTTGATACCGATATGCAGCGCCGCGCACAGATTGGCCTCAACAAAGGAGAAGCACATCATGCCCTGAAGAACGCACTGCGGATCGGTCGCCAAGGCGAAATCCGCGACCGTACAACTGAGGGCCAGCATTTCCGCATCGCAGGGCTGAACCTGCTCACCGCCATCATCATCTATTGGAACACCAAGCAACTCGGTTTTGCGGTCGCCGCGCGACAAAATGCTGGGCTCGATACACCCGCATATCTTCTCTCACATATCTCGCCCCTCGGATGGGCACATATTATCCTCACAGGTGAATATCGGTGGAGGCGGATGATGGAAAACCCATGAAACCTCGTGCAGCGACAACACCGGTCATTCATCAGCAGCCAGCGAAATCTGACTCCAAGCCCACTTTGACCAATGCTGCGATCTGCATGGATGGTGGCTTCAGTGAAACGGGCAGGATCAAGATCCGTGCTGACCAACCGCCACCGAGTGATTGCTTTGCATTACATAGATCAAATGTAGTCGTGCGCCAGTTTGCGGATCGGTCCTAGCCAGTTAGAAAGCGGGACAGCTTTGTTGCGATTTCGTCGTCTCTGATCGTCTTCAGGCGGGCTGTGAAGAATGTCTTCTTCATCGCCATTCCTTTGATGGAAATACCGATCAGTGCGCCGGTATCAATTTCATGGGTTACAGCTTCGGCGAGAATGATAGAAGCACCCAAGCCGGACATGACAGCCTGTTTGACGGCTTCGGTCGATCCGACATTCGCGCGCGTGCGCAGTTCGCCGGCCCTGTCGCCCAACACATCGCGCAGGAGCGTGCCGGTGCCGGATCCACTTTCCCCGCCGATCATTTCAAGTGTGAGGAACTCCTCGACGGTGATCTCGCGGCGGCCCGCCCAAGGATGGTCGGTGGGCAGGATCACGATCATCTCCGCGCTGCGCCACCGCTCTGCCGCGACATCCGGGTGTGAAAGGGGCCATTCCATTGCCGCAATGTCGATCTCCCGGCTCAGTAGCATCTCGGCGATGCGGGGATTGGGTGCCGAGGTGATTTCCCACCGGCCTCGCCAGTCCTCCGCGTCCAGAAACCCTTTGAACGCCTTGGCCATATAGTAGCTGGCGATATTGCCACTGCACCCAACGATCAGACTGTCGTCGCGCGCGATGGTCTCGGCGCGTGCAGCAGATTTCAACAGATGGCGCGCATGAGGCAGGAAGCGTTCGCCATGCCGTGTCGGACGGCTGCCAGCATGACTACGCTCGATCAGTGGAACGCCTAAATCCTCTTCAAGCTTTTGCAAATGCTGGGAAATTGTCGGTTGTGCGATCTTCAAGCGGGTCGCAGCGCCATGGAAACTACCCGCTTCGACAAGACCGACAAAGCTCCGCACAAGGCTCAGGTTCAGCATCACACTTATCCTTTCAGGACTTGGGGGTTCAGCGCTGTCTCGGGTAGGTCGCCTTTGAGCGTTGTGATAATGCTGTCCGCCGCCGAGGCTGCGATGGCGCGCCGCACCTCAACCACAGCCGATCCGATATGCGGTGTCAGAACGGTTTTCTCCGAAGCCAACAGGGCGGGGTGGACGTGCTGTGGACGGTCGGGCCTGGCCCAGTCTTCCATCTCATAGGTGTCGGCAGCGTATCCACCCAGATGGCCGGTTTCGAGCGCGGATGCGACGTCGGCTTCATTGACCAGGCTGCCGCGCGCAGGATTTATCAGGCAGGCCCCTGGTTTCATGCGGGAGATAAATGCGGCATCGACCATCCCAAGCGTCGCCTCGGTCAAAGGAACCGCCAGAACAACGAAATCCGATGTGGCCACGATTTCGTCCAGCGCAGCCTTGCGCGCGCTCAGCGCTTTCTCGGTTGTCGGATCCAGTGGCGTCACATCGTGATAAAGCCGCGTTCCCCGAAAGCCGGATAGCAGTCGCAGTGTTTCGCGCCCGACAGCCCCCGCGCCGATGACGCCGACCACAGCGCCCTGCAACGTGCCCCCGTAAAAGCGCGCGCGCCATCCAGCGTAGGTGCCCGTCCGCATGTGCGTATCGCCGTCCCGCATGTTCCGGGTCAGAGCGATCATCAGCCCAAGCGTGAGTTCCGCCGTCGGTTCGGTCAGCAGATCGGGCACGATCGTGACCAACACGCCATGATCCGTGCAGGCAGTGACATCAATGTTGTCAAAGCCTTTCAGTGCCCCCGCCACGATCTTCAGATGCGGGCAGGCTTCGAGAAATGCGCGGTCCACCGCTTCCGTCATGAAGGCCATCAGTGCAGTTGCGTCCGCACAAACCTCTTTCAGCCGTTCGAACGATAACGGCTCTGTGCTGTCATTCGAAATGACCTCGCCGACCATCCGTAGGGTGGCCAGTGTCTCGTCCTCGATCCAGTTCGGCACAATGATTTTTTCGCGCATTGAGGTCATCCCTTCCTTTTTTCGCATTGCTATCAAGGCAAGAGGGTAATCGCAATATGTAATAATTCTGTTGCTTTGATCGCGTAGCAGAATGGGTGACGAAGGGGAATCGGTCGATATGGGACAGCAGCAGATGGCTTTTGATCGGAGCGATACGAAGACGGATGCGGCACCAATCCTGTGCCTGGACCAGGTCGAAGTGATCTATCCGAACGGCACGGTCGCATTGCAGCCGACGACCGTTGATTTCGAAGACGGCGAATTGACGGTGTTGCTGGGTCCTTCAGGCGCGGGCAAATCCACTTTGCTGCGCACCTTGAATCTGCTCGTGCGGCCCACATCCGGGGCGGTCCTGTCACGGGAGATCGGAACGCTGGATGCGACTCAATCCATCCGGGCGCATCGCCGCGATACGGCGATGATCTTCCAGCAACACCAGCTTATCGGCCGGATGGGGGCAATGCACAATGTCCTCTTGTCCCGGCTTGGGCGGCATTCCTTCTGGCGCACCCTTGTTGGTTTCTCGGAAGAGGAACGACGGCTGGCCCTTGAGTGCCTGACACGCGTGGGCCTTTTCGAAAAAGCGCTGACGCGCTGCGACAGCCTCTCGGGTGGCCAGCAGCAGCGCGTCGGCATCGCGCGTGCGCTGGCTCAAGAGCCGAAGATGATCCTCGCCGACGAGCCTGTAGCGTCGCTCGATCCGGCCTCATCCGAGCGCGTGCTGAACGTCCTGCGCTCGATCTGCAAGGAAGACCGCATTCCGGTGATCGTCAGTCTGCACCAGCTCGATTACGCCAAGGCTTTTGCGGACCGGATCATCGGCCTCGCCGGTGGGCAGATCGTCTTCGACGGCCCGCCCACACAGCTTTCCGAAACTGTCCTGACCCAGATCTATGGATCGACCGGGCAGGATGCGACTTGAGTTCATCATCATAGGAGACCCAAAGATGAAATCGACCACCTACGCCATCGCCGCGACTCTGCTGGCTGGCGCCGCCTTCGCCGCCGGTGACCATGATCCTGATACGTTGCGCGTGGCACTTCTGCCCGACGAAAACGCGGCGACCGTGATCCAGGACAACGAACCTCTTGCCGCGCATCTCGAAGAGACGCTCGGCAGAGACATCGATCTGATCGTCACAACCGACTATTCATCGATGATTGAAGCCATGCGGTTTGGCCGCATCGACGTCGCCTATTTCGGCCCCGCTTCCTATACGATCGCAAAGGATCGCATGGACGGCAGCGACCTAGATATCGAGCCCTTCGCGGCCCGTATCAGCGGTGGCAGCACGACCTATCAGGCAGTCCTCATCGCTAACGCGGAGGCGGGCATCAGTTCCATCGCAGATATCGAAGGGTCCGGCGTGGACGTCGCCTTTGGCGATCAGGCATCGACATCAAGCCACTTCGCCCCGAAATACACGATGCTGCTTGAAGACGTCGCGACTGGCGAGGATTATAACGAAAACTTCACCGGCGCCCATGACGCCGTGGCCCGCAACGTCGAACTTGGCAACGCCCAGGTCGGTGGCCTGAGCCGTCCAATCTTTGAACGCCTCGTCGAGCGCGGCACGGTGAACCCCGACAATCTGGTGATCCTGGGATATTCCGCCGATATTCCGCAGTACCCATGGGTCATGCGCACCGACATGACGCAGGAGCTGCAGGACAGCATCCGCAACGCCTTTCTTGATCTTGAACCCGGCACCGAGGTCGGCGATGCGGTTCTTGGCCCATTCAAGGCGGACGGTTTCGCCGCGATCACGGATGCCGATTACGACATCATCCGCGATATCCGCAGCAATCTGCAAACCGACTGATCCCAAAAGAGGAGACGCCGCGATGACCCTTGCCCAGACCAATACGCCCCAAACCGCCGACACCATTCTTGCGGCGGATCGCAAAGGGCGGCGGCGTCTCCTTCTCCAGATCGGAGGCATCGTGGCGATCATTGTCCTCTGTCTCTGGCTGACCGGAATGCTCGATGGCGGGCGGCTGGCCGACGGTCTGCCCGCTATCGGCACGCTCTTCGCCGAAATGGTGCCGCCCGATTTCACCCGCTGGCGTCAATGGGTCGAGCCAATGATCGAAACGCTCGCCATGTCGGTGGCCGGCACCGCACTGGCCGTCGTCCTGTCGGTCCCGCTCGGCTTTCTTGCGGCACGGAACACGACACCGAACAAATGGGCCTATCAGGCTGCGCGCCTCGTGCTGAACACGCTACGCTCCATCCCCGAACTCATCATGGGCATCATCTTCGTTGCCGCCGTTGGCTTTGGAATGCTGCCGGGCGTGCTGGCCCTGGGCCTGCATTCGATTGGCATGGTCGGCAAGTTCTTCGCCGAAGCCATCGAACACGCGCATCCCGCGCCCATCGAAGCCGCCGAAGCCTCTGGCGCCACGTCTCTTCAAGTTATCTCCCATGGTGTAATGCCCCAGGTCTTCCCGCAATTCGCTGACGTCACAATGTATCGGTGGGAATACAATTTCCGCGCCTCGACCGTCATGGGAATGGTTGGTGCAGGCGGGATCGGAACCGAACTCGTCGGATCGCTGCGCCTGCTGGACTATCCCCAGGTGTCGGCCGTTCTGATCGTCATCTTGGCCACCGTGACAATCGTTGACGCACTCAGCAACATGCTACGGAAACGATTCCAGTAAGTCACAGTCACCCGGGAAAAGCGGATCTTCGGCAGCCTGCTGCGAGCTGCAGCAGAGTCCGGTCTTACCACTTCGTGTACGGCGCGGCGAAGGGTCATTATGCTGGCAATCCGGGCTAAAAACCCTTAGCGCCCTATTCTGCACTCAGCCGGACTCGACCCCGTTGTGAACATCCAGTGCTACGTCCTGTCACTTCATTCCAATTCAATCGCCCCTCCGGCTCATACCCCGCTGTCATAGCGGCCACGGAGCGAAGGGTTACATCCGACCAAGAAATCCACGAAGCTATTGGTCAACCGCGACGAGGACTTTATCGGACCAGCAAGACCAGGCCGACCGCTCCCCTCAGGTTCCCGCTTGGTGTAGCGAATGCTCGGTTCGGATGATGACCGTATGGGCCAAGCTCAATGACGGGTTTGGCGACATGATCAACAACGCGACGAAGCATGTTCGGCAATTGCGAACGGATGCTGCGTCAGCAAAAGCCGCATCTGCGTAAGTCCGAAATGTCCGCATCTTACCAGTTCGTACACGATGCAGCGAACGGCTGGTGTACGGATAGGGAGGGACTTCTGAGAATTTCATCGTACCAGCCATATGACACACCAATGTCGCTTATTTCACTCGGCTCAAGGGTGACGGGAGATTGTAGGGCAGAACGACCTCTTTACGGACAGCCTCAGCGTAGGATTCTGCCCCTTCCAGCATTCGACCCCACTTACCGATCGGGCACCGCTTCAAGGGAAGTTTCGAACCGCTTGCCCGCCGCTGCAGCTTCTTTCAAGAGCGCGTCGAAATTGTCAGGTGGATTGCCATCTTCCAACATCCCTTTGAACGTCGCATAGGCATCCGTCTTGCTGCCGTAGGCGCGCAGGGTCTTGTCGTCGTTCACCCAGGCCACCACGATGACCTTTGCATCGCTGTTGAACCGATAGAACAGCCGATACTGCTGGAAGAATTTCGCCCGGAACCAGTGCTTGCGGTGATCGCCGAGTGTGCCGCCTTGCCGGAAGGCGGCGGCACCCGGATCTGCCGGTATGGCCTCGGTGACCAGCTTGAAGATGGCGGCCAGCCGTTTCGTCGGGTTTTTCTTGCGCCAGGTCTTAGGATCGCGTGCCTTACGCGCCTCGACTTCCTCGATCAGCCCTTCGATCTGGTCCAGAAAGAGCGGATGCGCATAAATCGACCATCCGTTTACGACAAGGGGCGCTTGGACTGGCACGCTATCGCCGGTCATTCATCCTCGAGCGATAGCGGCGCATCGAGATCGACGTCAACGTCTCCGACCAGTGCTGCAAGACGGTCATGCAAAGCCCCATCGAACGCCCGAATGCGGTCCGGATGCGCCTTGATATCGGCCTCGACAAAATCGAGAAAGGCTCCGAGCACGGGATCTTCCTCGTCGCTGCGCACGGGCTCGATATAGACCCTGCCACTCGGCTCGGTGCAGTAACGAATCTGGTCGCCCTTGCCCAGCTTGAGCTGTTTGCGCACACCCGCCGGCACGGTCGTCTGATACCGATCCGTGAGTTTCGAGACATCTTGTGCGAGGGCTGTCATGGCAGTCTCCTGAAGAAAAGGGTCTTTGCTGCCCGCGATAGGTAATGCATTTGCATTGCCTTGTCAAGACAAGCCGCAGGATCTGCTGTCGCCGGGCAGGTCGATGAACCGTCCGGCGCAGGACCTAATTTCGCCCCGCCAGGAACTCCGCCAGCACCGGGCTAGCCGCACCTTTCGCGGAGCTGAGCAGCTCCGAACCCGCAAGCGAGGCCTTCGACAGGCGTACGAGCCCACCAGTTTCCTCGATGCGGTAGCAGCGGCGCTTTTGCCGCCCGCGCCTGTAGTGGGTCGCGGTGACAATCTGGCAGGTACTGCCATCGGTGAGCGTCACAGGTGCTGCGAGCCTGATCTTGTCGCCTTCCTCGTAGTCCGGGATCGCAGCCCAGTCCTGGCAGCGCTGGCGCCAGGCATGGGCATAGCTGTCCGGGTCTTTCAGGTCGGAGAGGAGCTCGATCAGCCCAAGGGGAGCACGAGACTCGTTCGGGCCAGCACTTTCCTCCATGTCCTTGTAGCCCCAGCAGCCGTCATCGTATCGGGTGAGGAAGACAGCACCGAACGTGATGGAGCCATCCGCATCGGTCACATAGGTCGTGTCCTCGACCGGCGAGCCATCGATACTTGTGACCTTTGCCGCCGCGTACCAAGTCGAACCCACCTTGCAGGCTTTGACCAGTTCCGTCTTGCGCCTGTCGCTCTCGAAGGTGCAGAGCCGGGCAATCTCCGCTTTCTCATCCGCGTAGGTCTGGACGCGGCGATCGGTATAGAAGAGCCATCCCATCTCAGAGTCCTTTCTCTCATTGGGGAAATTGTTGTCGTCAATGTCCCGAGAGGGCCGCAGGCCTGGCAGGGTATTGGCGATGCTTGTTTGAGAAAGGGCGCGTTACGCCGCCCTCCGGTCATCGATTTCCATCAGCGCATCGAGCGGCACGCGGTAGGGCTGCATGGCGTCGAAATCCTCGCAATTGCCGCAGTTCTGCACGATCGCGAAGGTATCGCAGGCATCCTTGAGGATGACCCGGAAGGTGCCGCCGAGGCCCGAGGGCACC
Source organism: Roseovarius indicus (assembly GCF_008728195.1). Taxonomy (NCBI): domain Bacteria; kingdom Pseudomonadati; phylum Pseudomonadota; class Alphaproteobacteria; order Rhodobacterales; family Roseobacteraceae; genus Roseovarius; species Roseovarius indicus. The sequence goes on along the minus strand of NZ_CP031601.1, from coordinate 26,266 downwards.
TCGTAGGTCCCGCCGATGAGATAATCCGAGGCCCGGCGTACGAAGACGCGGATGCTGTGGCCATCGGTGGCGAGCCGGATCGCCCCCCGCCCCCGGTCGATGAGCACCTGCACGTCATCCAGGATGTCGGTGTAGAACTGGCCGGTCAGATCGCGAAACGCCATGCGGCGCTGCGCCATCCAGTCGGTATCCCGAAACGGGTTCATGCCGTCGGCGAAGGCGAAGGAGGGATCTGCCTGTTCGGTGGTGACGATACGGGTGGTCGTGCCATCGATGCCGTTTGAGCGCAGATGCACACCATTGCCGACGATCAGGATCAGGGCGGGCCTGTCCACGGGCCCGTTCCAGTTGGGCAGGAAGGTCTTGCAGGCGCGCGCATGGGCGATCTGTGCCGCAACAGCGGACGCAGAGAACTTGAGAATAGCCATGGGGATGTCTTTCGGTTGGGTGTGGGAGGGTCGACCCGCGCGGGAAATGCCTCGCGCGGGTCGCGTGAGGACTCAGGCCGCTTGCGCGACCTCGCTGTCAGGCTCGGGAGATTCCGAGGCGGGCTCCGCCTCATCACAGACGACACCGGCGGTCTGCATCATCGGCGGGCACCAGGCGGCTACGGCAGCGCGCTGCGCGTCCGTGAGTGTGGCGAACGGCTCTGCAAAGAGCTTGTCGCAGAAGGCCACGATCTCCTTCTTGCTCGACGAGGCCAGCGTCACCGCCTCCTGGGCCAGACCCAGATCCTCGCCGAGGATCTTCAGGAGCCATGCCTTTTTGAAGCGATTGAAGAGCGCCGCGTTCGGCGTCCAATGCGCGCGGATATCGGGCATGATCTCGATCTCGAACGCATGCATCAGGCTGTCGCGCTGGCGGTCCCGCGCGAAGCAGGACTGCGTGGTGCTGGCCGTGGCATAGGCCACGAGCTTGGCCTTCTCGCCGGCCTCCAGCGCGCGAAACGCCGCGAACTGATCGGCGGGCGGGCGGGTATCATCGAGCCACGAGAGGTCCAGCACATCATGCGCCGCGGCCACCTGCGCGAGGGAGGTCTCGTCAATCTCGTCCATCTTGGCGTGGTTGCGGTATTCCTTGCGGGCATCGATCTTGATCGCCTGCGTGACACTCATGCCGCTGGCCAGAACGTCGCTCACCAGCTTGAAGAGCGTCAGATCGAGCGTGGCTTCCGGATGCAGCGCCATCGCGGCGCCAAGGGCCATGGCCCGCTCGGTCTTGAGGTCCTCGGCCAGTGAGGCTGGATAGGTGATTTCGCCGGCGTCCGGGGCCTCTTCCCCGGTCGGGCTAGCCGAAGAGCCGCGCGCGCCCTCCTCTTTCACGGTGTCTTCCGGGCGGACGAGACCAACATGGAGCGTGATCTGCCCACCCTGCCACGACGCGATCACCCCGGACCGCGCGAGGTCCTCGGTGCTGTAAGCCTCCTGCAGATCGCGGGCTTCCTCTTCCAGAGCGTCCACGCGCTCGTAAAGGGCATTGTAGGCACCGTCCTCGAGCCCCTCATCCTCCATCTGGAGCTGCAGTTTATCAAGCTCGGCAGTGATCTCATCGATGCGCTTCTGGGCGGATGCATCCGGCACGATCGGGCCGGGATAGACGCGGCCATAGTCGGCCATGGTCGCGTAATCATAGCGCACCATCGCATCGGCCCAGGCGAAGCCCAGCCTCATACGGGCCTCTTCGGCAGCGGCACCGAGCTTCTCGAGCAAGATGGTCTCGACCAGTGCTGCATCCTCGAGCACGGAATGCTCTTCCAGAAGGTCAGCCGCGACAGCACCGCCGAGGGCCTCGTAGTCCGCGCGCACGAAGGCTCCGATATCGTCGCTGACCTGCACGCCGCGGGATTTGAGCGCTTGCCGGACGGTATAGGCCTGCAGATAGCTGTCTTCCTTGGTGAGCGCCTCGTAGACCTCGCGCTGAACCTCCTGGCTCGGGTGCTCGGCAAAGGCCTTCATCGTGTCGAGCGTGATCGTCTTCGCCCGGGCCGCGGCGCGGATATCGGGGTGGATCAGCCCGTAGCGCAACCGGCCTTTCACGGCGGCAACGGTCGTGCCGAAAGTCATTGCGATGGTCTCAGGCGTCTGGCCATCGACCTCCATCATCCGCGCGAAAGCCTCGAACTCGTCGATTGCGTTCATCGGTGCCTGGGTGATGTTCTCGGCGAGCGACAGCGCCGTGGTGACGTCGCACTTCTCCGGCACAAGGCGGCAGTCGACCTTGGTCTTCGCGGTGAACCCCTTCGCGGCCTTGTCGGCGACCAGCTCCTTCAGGGCTGCATGGCGTCGGCCACCGGCGAGGACAGCGTATTTGCCGTCGAGCTTCTGGACCAGGAGCGGCTGCAGGAGACCCAGAACAGCGATGCTGGCTTTCAGATGGGCGATGTTCTCGGGGTCGTAGGTTTCCGAAGAGTTGCTGCGCACATTGGCGGGATGCGCAGTGAGATCGCTGATGGCGACGGTGAGAGGGGCAAAGCTTGTGGTCATGGGATATCCTTCCAGGTGGGTGAGGTGTGGCCCGCGCCTTCACGCGCGTAACCGATCCCCGGCTTCAGGGATCACAACGACAAAAGGCCCACTTGCCCTTTGAGGGGTCAGTGGGCCTTCATCGCCTGGGGTGTCAGGAGGGGGTGTCCCCTGCCCTACCAGTCGCGCGCCAGCATGATGGTCAGCACGCGCACGGTGGTGGCGGGATTGTCCGGGGTCTCAGCCCCGTAGCGGAAATCCGAGTCTGCTTCATAGAGATCGATCTTCCAGAACACGGTCTCGCCCCGGATCTCGACCGCCCCGAAATCGTGCCATCCCTCGGGATCATTCTCAGGCTCGAATGTTGCAAACTCACCGGTGGCCTTCACCGCCTCGGCCATGAAGCCGTCATCGGCCTCCATAAGCGAGCGGGTGACATGCATCCGGCCCTGGATGGGCTGCGCGGGCGGCACTCCAAGGCACGCGAGCTTGCGAAACGCGTCGTTCTGCGCCGCGATCACACTCGGATCCGGACGGTCTGGCTGGGGTTGAACGGTCATGGACATGGGGATCTCCTTTGAGAGGTTTGAAACACCCTTCTCAAAGCCCGCTTTTTCTTTTCCGCTTGGCGGATGAATCGAGGCCGAAGGCGCCCTACCCGAACAGCCCTTTGGGTCTGTAATTCGGGTTGGGGATGGTTTCGATCCAGCCGCCCTGGTCCGTGATGCTCTCGAGCGCTGCCGAGAGCGGATAAGCGCCCTCGGCAGCGCTCCACCAATAGGCACCGCGCTTGAAGGTGATGATCTTGCGGCGGCCGTCGTTGAAGCAGGCCACCCGCAGCGTTTTGGGTTCCTTACGTGACATGGGTGTCTCCGTTCTCCGTGTGGTCAGGCGGCCTCGGCACTGCGCCCTGCCCTGCCCACCTCCGATCTGGCGATCAGATAGTCGCAGGCGCGCTGCGCATCCGCGGCGTGCTTGAAGATCGCACCCTTGTCTGACCGAAGGACGCGCAACCAGTTGTGGAGGTAGGCGGCATTCATCTCGAGCGTATGCGCCGTGAAGCCGAGCGTCTGACCCAGGAACACCGAGGCCAATTCCGCGACATATCCTGACAGTCCAGCCCCATTCTGAAATTTTTCGGCAATGAGAACGGTTTTGGTCATGCCGCTACCTCCTCTGCATGGGGCTGCTGCGCATGCATCCAGTCGGCCGCCTGCTGCGCCTTGCTGGCGGCGGTGAAGATGGCCTTGGGGTCGTCTTTCAGGACCTTGAGCCACGAGGCAATATAGGCGGCATGATCGGGGCGCGGATGGTGGGCGATCCCGAGGTCTGCCAGGACCAGCCCGCTGAGAATTTCCACGCAGCATTCTTCGGCGGCATAGGCGGCCGAACCAAAGCGACCGGAAAGGTCGCGGTCGAGCCTGTGCTTTGCGCCACTGGCGTGACCATTCTCGTGTAGCCAGACACCGTAGAACGACGCGGCATCGCGAAACGAAGTGAACGGCGGCATGAACACGGTGTCGGCCGACGGGCGATAATAGGCTTCCGATCCACCGAACTCAGTCTTGACGCCCAGGTTTGTGATGAACGCTTCCGCATGGGCAAGGCGTTCAGCCTCGGGCAGCACAGGGGTCGCCGGGCGCTCGTACCCGTCCACTTGAGCGATGTTGAAGACAGAAAATGCGCGGGCGAACATCCGTCGATGCCCGTCATCATCGTCTTCGTCGTCGGCCTGCTGGGAAACCTTGATCTCCCTCCACAAGATGACCGTGGTGGAGCGTTCTCCTTTACGCACCTGCGCGCCGGCATCCTGCCATTGCTTGTACGTTCCCCAGATACCGTCGCCATATCCGGCGGCAAAGCCCGTGGCCCAGAGCGCCAAAGTGTTTATGCCGCGATAGCGCTTGCCGGATGAAACGTTGGTCGGACGCGCGATGCTGCTCCCGTCGTGGAACCAGGGCGCACGCCAGTCGCCGGTGCCTGCCTCGATGGCGGCGATGATCTCGGTGGTGATACGGTTATAAACATCGGCGCGCCCGGCCGATGAGGAAGAGCGGGACATGACAGGTCTCCAGGACGGGCGGAGCAGGCCTCTCCCGCTCTCCTCATCCCGTCACTCACCCCGATCCCAAGCTCCCTCTCCCTTTACCGCCGCCCGAACGGGCGGCGTCGCGCCCTCGGGCGCGATCCGGGCCAGCACACCCTCGATCCGGTCAACCTCCTGCTGGAGCGCGGCCCGCTGCAATCCGGGCAGCCGCTTCTCGCGCAGCAACATGCGTGCCTCATCAGCACTTCGCTCCCAGACGGGCCTGTGATGTTCCGCGATGCAGGCGTTCGGGCAGCGGGTCGGTTCACAAAGCGCTGTCAGCGGGCGGCCTGCCGCGGCATCCGTCACGCGCTTGAGGCACAGGGCGGTTGCCGGATCGAAGAAGCAATCGGCAAGCGGTCCGACATGCAGGGTGCGGGCCAGACTGGCGAGCATGATGCGCAGACGGGACCGGTCCGCGATCATCGGCGGCAATGGCCCGAGCTCGGTGGCTGTCTCGTCGAGGGTACGCGCGACACGAGGACCGGCCGGCCCGCCAAGGTCAGCCCCGCCGCGCCGCCTGTCGAAATACTCGAGCAGATCGTCGATCTGACCGAGCCGGCGCTGCGCCTCGACCTCGGCGCGGAAACCCGAGGCGCTGCTACCCGCGTAGCCTTCGAACGCGGCGACGGATGCATGCTTGTACTGGATCATGCCGGCCACCGTTCCGAAGGGACGGTTGGCAATGTGCCATGCGATCGTGCGACGAAACTGGCGGGTCGTGATCCGCCAGGGCTTACCGTCCGGCCCGGGCGGTATGGCGGGCGCCTCTTCCGTCCCGAACAGCCTGTTCAGGTGGTCACGATAGGCGTTTATCTGGCGCACGATCTCGGCGGAGACGTGCGGTTTGCTCCTTCGCGTCACTGACAGCACGGGCCAGAGCGTATCGAGACCATGGGCAACAGCCGCGCGCCGGGTCAACTGTTCGAGCACCCCGATCGCATGGGCGACGGGCTCGATGGTCACCCACTCCGCCGACGCTCCCCGGGCCCCCTTTCCCTTGTACGCAGTGGAACGGACGCGGTGTCGTGACACGGTGCCGTCCTCGCTGCGCGCAAGCGTCAGGCATCCCCGGCGCATCGCCTGCACCTCGCAATCGCGCATACCGGTCAGATAGGCGCAGACCACGTAGGCCGCTGCCTGCAGCATGCGCTCTTCCAGGACGAGGGATTTGGCATCAAAGCGGTGCCGCCATGGCCGGCCGAGATCGGCATCGACCGAGATCGGCGTATCCATGCCGCCGGGTTCGATCCCGATATCCGCGATGGCGGCAGCGATGAGATCGGACGCGCCGCCGGCGAGAGCGAGATGCATCGCCGGCTCCCTGGCGGCATCGACGCCGACGTGTAGATGCAGAAGCTGCACGTTGACGACGGGCAGAAGCTCCCCGCTTACCGGATCGACGGATGCGGAACCGTTGGGTGGGCTTGCCCAGACCGGCACGCCCCGGCCCTGCCGCGCGCGGGACCGGAAATAGCGCGCCAGTCGCTGCCGTTGCCGGCGGCGGCGCTCCGCATGCGGCAATCCCTGTTCCGCAACGGAGAGCCGGTCGCGGCGCGCTTCGAGCCGGGAAAGCTCACGCCGGGCGGCGAGAATGTCCCCTGCGAATACCGTGATGTAGCGCAGCGACCATGCCAGAAGCGGCGCAATGATCGGCTCGGGGATGCGCGGGGTCCGGTTCTCGGGAACATGACGATAGCCCGCGACGCGTGCGGGTGGCCGCCCGTCCCACGGTTCGAACGACAAGCCGCCGCCGGGAAGGTGCTCGCGGTAGAGATAGAAGTCGATGACGACCTCGAGAAGCTGCCCGACAATGACGGGCCGCCTTGCCGGGTCGTCTCGGAGATGCCGTGCATAGGCGTCGATCAGCGGAGGATCAATGCGGGCAAGGTCCAGCGCGCCCAATCGTTCGCGGACGAAGGCGAAGAAGCGCCGCGCCCGGTTGAACGCCTGCCGCACACAGCTGGGCGGCAGCTTCGGACGATGGCCGGGAAGGTCGACATTGAGACGCGCATAGAGATAGGCGCGCATCATTGCCTGCACATCGGCATCTTCCAGCACGTCGAAATGCACGGTGACGTGGCAGCGCCGGGCGTTCTCGCGGAAGACGGCCGGACCCAGATCCCAGCTTGGATCGCCGACGCGCGACAGGTCCTCGCGGGCATGGCCCGGCTTGAGCGGCGCGCACGCCAGCACGGGCCGATCGTCGAACGCGTGCGCGCGGGCAAGGGCGGGCGCGGTCATGCGCGCGCCTCGGGAGGCAGATAGAGGCGCTCCTCCACGGCGCGTAACCGCGCTTCGGCGACAACGGCATCGGAAAACGCGGGCAAGATCTGATGGACGATCCGGGCATGAACCTGCCCGAACTTGACCATCCAGTCGGGACCGGGAAGCCCCTGCCGCTGGTCTTCGACGAAGGACAGGAAGGCCATGATCGCGGGGAGCTTGCGGGCGGTGATGACGGCGTTGGGGCAATGGAGGCATCCCCAGAACGGCTGCTGGCATGGCGAGCCGGCCTCGGCGAAGGGGCTGCTATGGAACCCCGCGCAGGCGGCGAGCCAGAGATCCTGCTCCCCATCGAGAATGGAACCGACCGCATCCGGCGGCATCAGCGGCCCGGCCTGTTCGGGCGCTTCGCGCAGCGTCTTCTCGGCTGCTGGCGGGAGGATGGTCGGCATCGCGGCGACGACAGCGTCGTGGAAGGCATCGGCGACGGTGGCCTCGTGCAGGGGCCGCAGCGATGGCAGATCGGCGTAGTGGCGCGCCGCGACCTCGGGCGTGTGGCCGACCGCGAAGCGGGCGATGTACCCCTCGGTTTTGGTGTACCACAGCGCCTTGTGGGTTTTGCGAAGCCGGGACAGCAGAAGATGGAGCGGCTTGCCGTCCTCATCGACAATCCGGTGCCGTGCCACCCAGGCGTCGAGGCGTTCGCGCGGATGACGGATGCCAGCATGGAGACCGCCGACGTTGTGGTATACCCAGAGACAATCGGTGGGCAGATGCTGACGGGCGACGGTCGTGATCTCGATCAGCCGGCGGAGAAGGCCACCCGGCGTGCCGAGGCCGCCGTCGCGCACGCGCATGCTCTTGTGCCCGGCGGCGCCGGCGCGTCGCTTCAGGTATCGCAGTTCGACGGTTCCGGCGGAGGGATTGGCCAGGCAATCGACCGTCAGCGCCTTCAGGCATTCCGGCTCGAGGCCGGTATCGAGAGCAAGCAGCACGAGCAATGGCGGCAGATCGGTGACGTGCAGATGATGCCGACGATGCAGGTCGTCGATCAGCGTGCTGATCGGCAAACCGCGCCGCAAGCGCATGAAATAGAGACGGCGCAGCTCGACGCTCTCGGTCCGAACGGCTCCATCGTGCGCGATGAGAGCTTCGACATCGGCCCGCGCTCCGGCAATGACCGGATCGCCCTCATCGGTCCGATCCTCGGCGCCGATCCGGCGGAATATCGCTTCCACGTCCGTACGGGCCGCGTCGCGCAGCGCGCGGGCGACGAAGGGGCTGTAGGCATCACGCGGGGTCGAGCGTCCCGCCGAGGTCGCCATTGTATAGCGCAACCGCTCATGGAGGCCGGGCGTGATACTGTCGGGCCGATCCGCCTCTATCGCACGCAGCGTATTGACGATCTTGCTGACCGTCACATGCCGGTAGATCGCCCCCATTCCCCCGCGTTCGAGTGCCGATGCGAAACGGTCGACATGGGCTGTGCGCATGTCTTCGGGCCCGTCCACTTCCCCCGCCTCATCGGAAAGCCAGGTGAAGAAACGGCGATAGGAGTTTACATACTGTTTGATGACGCTGGCCGCACCGATCGGGCCGCCGAGCGCGGCCGACCGGCGCAACGCGCTGGCAAAGGCGATAGCGAGCGGACGAGGATCGAGATTGGTCATGTCAACCAGGACGGTCCCGCCATGCCGCGCCTCGATGACGAACCTGAGGCCGAGCACCGGATCGGGCTTGGCTCGCTCCGGCGTGACGCGCGCGAAAGCAACGGGCCTGCCCTTGCGGGGACGCCCGCTCATGCGCCCTGCGGTCCCGGCAGCAGTGCCAGCAACTCCTCGACCGCCGAATCCACCGTATCGGCGCGGGTCGCGATATGGTCGAGATAGATATAGGTGGTGGCGAGACTCGCGTGGCCGAGCAGGCGTTGCACCTGCTGCAGCGGGTCGCCAAGGATCAGCCGGTAGCTCTCCATCGGCCCCGCCGGCAATGCGGCTTCGCGCAGACGCTCCTGGATCAGCAAAGCGAGCATATGGACCGCGAAGGTGTGGCGCAGCTGGTGCGGGCTGATCGACAACGAGAAACCATAGTCTCTACAGCGCTTGCAGGCGCGGGCGAAGATCACCTCCCAGGAATTGGGTCGAACGGGCTGTCCGACCTCGGTCAGCCATAGCGCCGCGGGCTCGCGCGGCGTTCCGTTCTCGTTGCACAGGATCAGACGGCATCGTTCCTCTGGCGTGCAGACATCGCGCATGCGGTCGAGACCGGCGTCGGTGATATGGATCGGCCGGTCAAAGCGCGCCGCGCCATCGCGCGCGACGAATTTGGCCGCGCCTGCCGCGCGCTCGACATCGATATAGGCCGCGATCTGACGAAGCAGCCGGCGTGGGACCAGAACACTTCGTCCGCGATCGCCCTTGGTGAGCGGCGGCGGCAGGCGCAGCCAGAGCTGCCGGTTCTCATCGCCGTCCGGAACGATGACCGAGAGATCACCGGCGAGCAGACCTGAGGCTTCTTCCAGTCGCAAACCTGTCGTGACGAGCAGATCGGCGAAGAGCGCATTGCGCAATCCGTTCCGATCACGTGCGCCGGGGCGTTCGCTGCCGTCAGGCGCGAGGCCGCGCAGACCGACCTCGCGGAAGATGCGGTAGTCGTCCATCGTGACGAACCGGACATCCGACCGCTTCGCAACACGTTCATAGGCGTCGTTGCGCGCGGCGATCATTCCGCGACGTCCACCCTGCGCCGGTCGCCACACGGCACGACGGTTGAACGGTGCCTCGGCGATCAGCCCTTGCCGCTCGCCCCAGCGATAGAGGCGATCAAGGCTGGCGACGGCCCTGTTCCAGCTTGCCGCCGTGATCCGCTGACCAGCATCGCCGCGCCGGCGCGCACGATGATAAGCCTCGACATCGTCGCGGGTCGCAGCCCATACGGTCTTGCCGCAGGCATCGAGAAAGCGAAGCCAGACTGTCACATCATAGGCCTGGGCGCGAAGCGAATGCCGTGATCGAATCCCCGATAGCGGCAGGTCGAGAAAGAAGCGATCCAGATCGGGGTCGTAGAGCGTGTCGCCGCGCAGGATCAACGGCACATGCGCGTCGAGACCCCCGGCCTCGCGACGCTCGCAAACAGAAATAATCGACACCAGCGCAAAACCCTCCCCATGCCCCCACCCGGTGCACGCTTCGGCCCGGCAGTTCTCAGGCTGGCCGCCGCCAGCTCTTTGGTAAGCGCGGCGGCCAGCCTGAAAACTGCCTACCGTCGACGCCTGTCACCCATCCTACGGCAAGGCGGCATGCGGTGCAGACTGTCAAGATAACGCGACGATTTCCTCGCGCGCATAGGACGTGTTGCCAAACTTCGAGAACCCGAAATCACGGTTCAGTCGATGCGGGGCTTTCGTGGCATGGGCCAGCTCATGCGCCCAGACCCCGTAGAAATTGCGCGGGTCCTGAAACCGTGTGATGGATGGCATGTAGACCTTGTCCACGGGGGGCAAATAGTACGCCTCCGTGCCCGTGAAGACGGTTGTGATGTCGATGGCATCGAAAAACGCCTGCATGTGCGGGATCGGCTCGGACGGCGGATGCTTGGGCGCGGGCTCTGGGTCAGGGTAGAAGCTGTCGGGCAAGCCCTCGATCTGGCAGGCATTGAACACACGGTAGGATTTCTGGAAGCGGAAGATACGGGCTTCCTCGGAGTGATCATCCCCGTCGCTGTGAACATGCTCATCGCCGGCGTCTCTCCGGCTTTGACCGTAGTAAACGACGACAGAGGACTTCTCGCCCTTGCGGACCTTTGCGTCCAACGCATTGGCCTGCGGCAGCGTCATCCAGAAGGGAGAGCTGTGGCCCGCCATCACGGTCCGCATCGTCAGCAGGAAGTTGTTCACTCCCTGGTAGGGTTCTCCGCCCACGCGCAGGGGACGAGAGCTGCCACCTGCGGTCCAGGGCTTGCGCCACGGCAGGACGCCGCGCTCGATGATGCGGATGATTTCGTTTGTGATGACCTCTGAGGCATCGAATTTGGGCGTACGGGATCGGGCCATGGTTGGCCTCCTTTTCGAGTTTTGGTGAGAGGGAGTGGTGACTAGGTTGACCGACAGGGGCGCGGATCGTTGGCGATCCTGGCACCGAGGGCTTCGACCATGTGGATGTAGGTGGTCAGCGACACGGACTTGCCGGGACCCGAAGAGTCAGGGTCGACCGATCCGTTCCGCGCAACCCGCGGCAGGTTCGCGAAGGCGATGACATCGGTGACGGGTCGGATATCGATGAACGGCGTGCCACGTGCGACCGCAAAAGCGGCCAAGGGAAAGCGCTCGATCGGTGCGAAACTCGACACGGTGGTCAAGCCGAGGTGGATGAATGTCCCGCCCTCTCCGCAGATCACATGGGCATTCGGCAGCTTCGCCGCCTGCCTGAGATAGCCGAGATCACGCAGGACGGTCTGGCGTTCGAGCCGCTGTGCCAGCAACGTCTGGCCAGTTCGGCGCAGATCTCTATGCCGCCACCAGGAGGCGGCGGTCGCGCGCAACACGCGCAAGACACCTGTTTGCATGGGAATGCCCTTCATCAGGAACGGCAGACCGGAACCCGGCCCGGACCCATCTGAGGGACCCCGAAGGCCCTCATCCATCAGTCACAAAACCCGAAGGACACTTTCACTCTTTAGGGATCTGATGCCGGAGATTGTTAAATGCGAAGCTCATGAGAACGCAGAATCCTGCACTTTCCGGCATCAGACCCCAATGAGGAACAGGATCAGGCCCGGACACCCTCTTTCGGGCATCCTCAGGCCTGACCTCCCCCGGCCCTCCTCTTCCTCTCAAACCCCATGATTTCCGCAGGTGGCTTGATTTTGTTCCTGTTATGTTCTATTTTAAGAACCACGCTAAGAAGGGAGATCCCCGATGGAAAGCACCACTTACGCCCTGCCCGCGACGCCCAAGCAGATCGCCTATGCGCGCGCGCTGGCCTTGCGCACCCAGACGCTTTTGCCGTGGGAGGTTCAGCAAGATCGGCGGTCCCTGAGCGCCTGGATCGACGCACAAGCCAAGTTGAACCCGGGCGCGCAGGACAGCCGCCCGACATCGAAGCAGGTCGCCTTCGCCGAGCGTCTCGCCCGGATCAAACGCCGCGCCGTCCCGGATGAGTGTTTCCGCGACAAGGGGCTGATGTCAAAATGGATCGATGGGAACAAATGAAGCTGGGTAGCCCCTGCGGTGATTGAGACTACTTCAGCCGATCAACAATCGATGCCCCGCCCGACCTGGCAAGCGCGATCAGGCTGGACTGGATTTTGGATGTGAAGACGGAACTGAACGTGCCGATGGGCGTGCGGTCCTCCCAGACATAGGACCGCTCCAGAATATCGGTGTTGATCTCGTCCAGCATGACCCATTTGCGGACATGGGTTTCTGACCCCACGCGCTGCGACTCGATCTGTGGCACCTCGATGATCAGCACGATGTTGACGAGCGTTGCCGCAACAAGCAGCCGGAGCGGGGTTCGGGTACACCCCATTGACTCTAGCCTACGGCGACCCCGAACAGCGCACCGACCCCGGCTGTCGCCGCCATTGCAAGCGCTCCCCATAGCGTGACCCGCGTGGCCCCACGGACGACGCCTGCGCCGCCGGCCGAAGCGCCCAATCCGCCAAGAACCGCAAGGCCAAGGATCGTCGATCCCGCCACCAGGGGAGCGATCTGCGCCTCCGAGACCAGCAGCACGACGATCAGGGGCAGCACCGCCCCAACGGCGAAGGTCAGTGCGGACACCAGAGCCGCCTGGATAGGGCGGGCGGTAAAGGTTTCCGAAATGCCGAGCTCGTCGCGCGCATGCGATCCGAGCGCGTCGCGTTCAGTCAGTTGCACGGCAACCTTTTTCGCCAGGTCGCGGTCCAGCCCCCTTTCAACATAAATCAGGGTTAGTTCCTCGAGCTCGGCCTCGGGCGTTTCCTCGAGTTCACGGCTCTCTCGGGCGAGGTCCGCCTGTTCGGCGTCAGTTTGCGAGCTGACCGAGACATACTCCCCCGCCGCCATCGACATCGCACCAGCCATAAGCCCGGCCAGCCCGGCGATCATGACCTCGGGCTTGCCGGAGCCTGCGGCCGCGACGCCGACGACGAGGCTCGCGGTCGAGACAAGACCATCGTTGGCTCCGAGAACGGCGGCCCGCAACCAGCCGATGCGATGCACCATATGGATTTCAGAATGTGATAGACGGCTCATGGCGTGGCTCCTTGAACGATGTCACCTTGCTCTGACGTGATGGCCTGTGGTTTGCCCGTAGCTGGCTCCTGCGGCGCGATGCGCAGCGCGCGCAGGGCGTTCAGGATCACGGCAACGTCGATCACTTCTTGCAGGAGCGCGCCCTGGACCGGCGTGAGGTAGCCGAAAGCGGCCGCGATCATGCCCATGACAGACAGGCCGATCCCGGCGACAACGCTTTCGACCGCTATCCGCCGCGAGGCCCGCGCGATCTCGATGCCGGGCCCCAGCCGGTCGATCCGGTCGACGAGCAGCACCACGTCGGCGGCCTCGGCCGAGGCCGCGGCGCCCCGTGCCCCCATTGCCACGCCTACATCGGCTGCGGCCAGGGCGGGCGCGTCGTTGACACCATCACCCACCATCATCACCGGCCCGTGTTTATGCTCGGAAAGCACCAGTAACACCTTTTGATCCGGCGTCAGACCGGCCCGCAGCCCGTCGAGGCCCAGCCCCTCGGTCACGCGCTCGGCCACGTCCGCGCGGTCGCCAGTAGCCAGAAGGATGCGCGCGATCCCTTGACGGCGCAGACCGTCCAGCATGGCACCCGCTCCCTCGCGCAGCGGGTCGGACATGACGAGGTGCCCGGCCATGTGACCGTCAACTGCCACTGCGACAAGGACCGATCCGGCGCCCTTGGCGGGGTGATCGCCCACCATCCGCCCGACACGGGACGCCACGAAGCCGTCGCCGCCGACGATCACCTCGCGGTCCTCCACACGACCCAAGACCCCTTCGCCCGGGATCTCAGCCACTTCTGTCGGAACGGGCAGTGTGAAGGCCCGCGCCTTTGCGGCAGCGACGATGGCCTGCGCCACAGGGTGTTTCGATGCCTGATCGAGCGCGGCGGCAAGGCGGAGGATGTCGTCCTCGGTCATGCCATCGTGGCTGTCGATCGAGATGATCTGCGGACGGCCATCTGTCAGCGTCCCCGTCTTGTCGAGGATCAGCGTACGGATGCGCGCCATTGTCTCGAGCGGCCCTGCGCCCTTGATCAAAACGCCAAAATGCGCCGCACGCGAGAGACCCGCGACCAGTGCGACCGGCACGGCAAGGATCAGCGGACAGGGCGTGGCGACCACCAGCACGGCGACCGCGCGGATCGGATCGCCTGTGAACCACCAGGCCGCGAAGGCGATACTGACGGTGACGACCAGAAAGCCCAGCGACCAGCGGTCGGCCAGCCGGGACATCGGCGCTTTGGACGCCTGCGCTTCCTCCACTAGACGAACGATCCCGGCATAGGTGCTGTCCTTGGCCTCGCGCGTCGCCGTCAGGTCGAAGGCCTCGCCCGCGTTGGTCGATCCGCTCATGGCGTCGGCCCCGCGCGCCAGCCGGACTGGCAGGGACTCACCCGTCAGCGCCGCGGTGTCGAGGAAGGCGGTGTCGGACGCCACCGTGCCGTCCACGGGAACGACATCACCCTGCCGGATCAGCAGGCGATCGCCCGGTGCGATCTCCTCGAGAGGCACATCCTCAAGACCGCCGTTCCGGTGCCGCGTCGCGGTCCGGGGTACGCGGGATAAAAGATCCTTCATCGAACGACGTGCACGGCCCTCAGCGAAGGCTTCGAGGAAAGTGCCTCCAGAATACATGACTGCGACGACAGCCGCAGCCAAGGTCTCGCCGAAGACAAGCGCCGCCGACATCGACAGCGCGGCAACGATATCGAGGCCCACCTCGCCGCGCCCAATGCTCCGGACGATTTCGACCACAAGCGCTGCCAGCGCGGGAACAACTCCTGCAATCCAGATCAGGGTCGCGATCTCTGGTTGGCCCGCAAGGTAGAATGCGAGTCCCACGATCAGCCCGGTTGCGGCCATCAGCAGGAGTGCGGTCTTGAAGCGATCGGTACGGGTCTGTTCCATGCGGCTCATCTTCCCCCGGCTGAGGCGATTGCCGCTGGTTCTTCGGAAAAAAGACGCCCGACTCCCACGCCCATTGCATTGCCTTCATCATCGCGCAGAAGAAACAGGGCGTCGAGTCCACGTTGTCTTGCGAGGTCCGCACCCCTCTCCGCACCGAGCACCATCAGCGCCGTCGCCCAAGCATCGGCCTCGGCACAGGTGCGGGCCACGACGGTGACGGAGGCGGGCGGCGCGATCAGCGGCGCGCCACGTCTCGGATCCATGGTATGCGACAGGCGGCACCCCTGAACCTCCACCCAATGGCGGTAGTCACCGGATGTCGCGACGGCGGCGTCCTGCAGCGCCAGAACCGATTGCGGCGTCCGGCGATCAGGGTCCGGCGCTTCTACCGCGATGATCCATGCCTCGCCATCGGGGCGCAGGCCCATGGCACGCATCTCACCGTCGATGCCGACAAGGGCGTCGGCAATCCCATGATCGCGCAAGGTCTCGGCGAGCTGGTCGACGCCATAGCCCTTGGCGATGCCGTTCAGATCCAGCGCAATGGGCGCGGTCTTGCGCAACTGCATCCCCTCGATCTCCAGCACCTCCTGCGCCGGGCGGCGGGGGGCGTCCATCGCGGCGCGGATACCCTCGGGCGCGGCGGCCCCGGGCCCGAAGCCCCAGGCCGTCACCGCATCGCCCATTCCGATATCGAAGGCCCCGCCCGAGGCGCGCCCGATCTCGAGCCCGAGGCGCAGGACCGCCCGCAGTTGCTCCGGCACCACCACCCAATCGCCCACCGGCGCCGCGTTGATCCGCATGAGCGCGCTCTCCGCGTTCCACGTCGACATCTGCGTGTCCACCTCGTCGACAACCGCCTGAAGGGCGGCACGGATTGCATCCGTGTCGCGGCCCCGATCCGCGAAGAACAGGGCCGACCAGCGCGTGCCCATGGTGGGGCCGTTCAGGACGATGCGCGCGCGCTCAGTAGACATCTTCGACATACCGCCCCTCCGCCTTCAGAACTGCGGGCGTCAACCCGAATGGTGAGAGAATTTCGGCCAGCGCATCGGTCACACCCATGGCCATGTCGCGCCCGCCGCAGACCATCACGCGGGCCCCGTTGCGAAGCAAACGCGCAACTTCGGTGGCCTCTCCACGCAGCGCGTCCTGCACGTAATGCGGAAGCGTCCCGCGCGAGACGGCCGTGACAAGCCGGGTCAACCGCCCCTCTGCCTGCCAGCCGGCCATCTCCTCGCCATAGAAGAAATCGCTGTCCGCATGCCGCATGCCGAAGAACAGGTGCACGGGCCTGTGCCGCGCATTGCCGCGGATGAAGCCCGCCAGCGGCCCGATGCCGGTGCCCGCCCCGATCAGGATCAGCGGGGTGCGACCGCGACCGGCGTGAAAGCCGGGATTGCGCCGCAGAAAGGCCCGGACCGTATCGCCCGGTTCCAGCGCGGTCAGCTGGCCCGAGGCCAGACCGCCCGGATGCTTGCGCACCACGATCTCGACGAACCCGTCGCGCCGGCCCGAGGCCAGCGAATAGAGGCGCGGCACCGGGCTGCCCTGCGGCAGGACGCCGATCAGGTCGCCCGCCTGGAACCGTGCGAAGCCCGTGCCCGTCAGCCGCTGCCACGGCGTTGCGCGCGGCAGGGCGAAGCGCAGGATCGCGGCCCCCGCCTGCATCTCGGCCCCGTAGTTGCGCCGCGAGACGAGGTTCAATGTTTCGGTGCGCGGCGAGACGGGCTGATGAAAAAGCTCGAGAGAGATGCTAAGCGCCTCGCCAAGAGCGCGGCCCCAGCGCGCGAAATCCTGTGGCGATTGGCGGTCGATCGTGTCCAGCGGCATGAGTTCGGCCCAGCCCTTCGCCTGCGCCGCTGCCGCAACGGCGTTGGCGAAGGCGCAATAGGCCGGAAAGCTGCGGTCGCCGAAGCCGAGCACGGCCATCTGGATATCAGGCACAGGGGCCGACGCGTTCAGCCGGTCGAGAAAGCCCTTCGCCGAGGACGGAGCGGCACCATCGCCATAGGTCGCGGCGAGCAGGATGATGCGCTCGGCACGGGCGTAGCGCTCTGGCGCGAAGCCCGACATCGGGCCAACATGGACGCCCTGCCCCGCTGCCGTCAGCGCGGCATGCAGGGTCGCGGCGAAGCCCCAGGTGCTGCCACCCTCGCTGCCGACAAGAATGATCGTCTCGGCACGGCCCGCGGGCTGGTTGCCCCGGATGCGCGGCCGCCCGCGCCGCCCGGCAAGCCAGATCAAGACGCCGGTCACGCCCATCGCCGGCACTCCGAGCGCCATCATCCCGAGCACAAGGCCGAGCGTCGCGGCCCCCTGCCCCGTGTGCAGCATGTAAATGGTTTCCGAGACGCGCTCCCACCCGGTCAGGTCGGCCCATGCCACGAGCGCGCCGGTTCCCTGGTCAAGATAGCCGGTGCCCCGGTCGGTCTTCAGTGTGAACACGTCCGTCGCGTCGCCGGGATAGGGAAAGCTCAGTTCGCGCAGCTCGGCGACGGGGGCCTGCAGCAGCGTGGCCATCTGATCGAGAGCGAACCCAATTTCTCCGCTCACTTCGGTGGGATCAGCCGGCAGGACGCTACCGTCCGGCAGAAGATCGAAGGTGGAGGCTGTCATCCAGAGGGCGGTGGTGGAGGACAGAACGAGGCCGATGACGGCGATCCGGGCGATCTCGACATGCAGCCTGCCCGCGAACGGACCGCGCAAGGACGCGAACCAGTGCCGCCATCCGCCCGCCCGTCGCGCGACCAGCATAGCACCCGAGAGCGAGAGGACCAGCATCGCCGCGGCCCCGGCGGCCATGGCGATACGCCCGCCATCTCCGAGGAAGAGCGAGCGATGAAAGTTGGTGAGCCAGCGAAGGGCCTGGTTCGGGTCGGCCGAGGCCACGCCCGCGCCCGTCGCCGGGTCGATCACGGCAGCACCCGGCGCGCCCTGATCGAACCAATAGGCGGTGATCCGACCGGAGGGCGACCGCCGGATCTGCTCGACGCCCGGATAGACGACCTGGATGCGGTCCGCGAGGGTGGCGACTGTCAGGCCAGTCTCCACCTGCGGCGCGGTGATGCGCTCGACTGCCGGAAAGACCGAGAGCGCAGCGCCGCTCAGGCTCAGGATCGTGACGAGCGCGAGTGCCAGAAGACCCGGCCAGCGATGGAGTATACGGATCATGGCCCTGCCCCTCACATGTCGTAGGAGAAGTTGGCGATGTAGCGCCGCCCGGTCACCGGAGTGCCCGCGCCCGCCGTCGTCAGCGGCACGGCCACCTCGTTCGGGCTGTCGCGCATATCCTCGACCGCCGCGTCGATGTGCAGCGTGTAGCCCGCATCGAACAGCGCATCGGCCAGATCAAGCGTGATTTCGAGACTGCGGCCCGCGCCGACGCTGGCGCCGGTGATGCCGTTTACCTCCGCGGTATCGCCGCCCGTGGCACGGTACCAGTCGCTAAGATGCTCGTAGTACTTGGACTTGTCGCCGGCCATCCAGAGACTGCCGACATAGGCGCCCGAGGCGTCGGTTACGTAAAGCGCGAGGTAAGCGCCGTCGCCGCCATAGTTGTTAAGGGTGGTTGTGAGCGTCACGGGCCGTGCCATAGCGAGGCCGGGAAGCGTGAGTGCGGTGGTAAGCGCGAGCGTTGCGAGAAGTGATTTCATGGGAATGATCCTTGTTCAGGGTGCTTCGGAGCTGTTCAGTTCACCTGAACCTGCGGAGGGGCGCCGTTTCCGAAGAGGCCGTTCTGCGGAGGAGCGACCGTTCCAGCGGGCGCGGGATTGCGGGCGCCACCGCGGTCGTCGTCATCATCCTCGTAGTCCATCTCGACGATCTGCAGCGTCGCCGGATCGAGCTTCACCTCGATCTCGCGGCCATCCTGGTCTCGGCCTTCGATTTCGTAGCAGCCGTCGTCGATCTCGAAGTCGCGCACCGTCCAACCGTTCTGTTCGGCCATCTGCATGGCGGCCTCGCGCGGCTGCCACTGGTCACGGGGCGCATTGCAATCATCGTCGTCGGCCAGCGCAGCGCCGGCGGGCAAAAGTGCGATCAGGGCAAGGGCGGTCAGGGTCTTTTTCATGGCAAGGGGTCCTTTCGTTTGATGAGACCAATCTGGCACCCCGACCTGAGGGCATCCTGACGCCCCAGCGATTCCTGCTTCAGCTTGCCGTCAGGAAAATGGCCCCGCCGATGAGGGCGGGGCCAAAAAAAGATGCGAGCGCAGGCTACAGGGCTGGCATGGCTATGCGCCCTGCCCCGCGTTCAGGTGAATTCGAACTGCTCGAAGCGGACACGGCGAGGCGTTTGGCCTTGTGCTTTCAAGCCCTTGAGAATCCCGTCCTTCAGACCGGTTGGGCCGCAGAACCACAAATCGGCTTGCCGGATCGCGAAAGGGACCGCGCCAATCAGGCGCTCGGCCGTGAGCCTGCCATCGCGCGTCGTAACGACCACCTCGAAACTGAACCTCGGGTTGCGGGCAGCCGCAGCGCGCAGCGTCTCTACCCCAATCGCCTCCTCTTGTGTCCGAACGCAGTGGATGAGGTGAATGTCGCGGCTATCCGCTTCGCTCAGGCTTTCGGCCCAGGCGAGGAACGGCGTGATACCGATGCCGCCCGCCAGCCATATCTGGCGCGCACCGCCCTTGCGGAAATTGAACCGTCCATATGGCCCTTCGACCTGCACGCGCGTTCCGGTCCGCAAGATGGCGAGCAGGCTTCGTGTCCAGCCACCCAAGCCCCGGATGGAGAACGTCAGGGTGCCGTCAGGGCGCGGGGCGCTGGCGATCGTGAAGGGGTGCGGCTCGGACAGTCCTGCCTCTGGCGCGCGGAAGAAGGCGAATTGCCCCGGCCGCCACCGCATGGCCCGCCCCTCGGGGCGGAGGGTTAGCGTGGTGGTGTCCTTGGTCTGGCTGATCTCTGTGACGGTGAATTCTCTACGCCGCAGGTACGGGGCGACCAGCTCGGTGAATATCCACGCGATCACTCCCGCGATGCCAAATGTGTTTAGAAGCACCGAGAGCGATGGATCTACCTCTGTCGGCAGGTCGACGAAGAACTGGTGAAAGACCACGATTGCAAAAAGGGCCCCCATGAAACGATGGCTGAACCGCCAGATCTGATAGGGGATTTCCAGTGGGGTGAAGGGCAATCTCCGGAACCAGCTGACAGCAACCAGGGCGAGAAGCGCGTTGAAGGCAAGTTCGCCCGCCTCTTCACCAAGTTCACCAAGAGAGGTTTCACGCACCAAACGCTCGAAATCCGGCTCGATCTGCTGGTGCAGGATCATCAGGACCATTGCGGAAATACCAAGCCACTTGTGGAAACGGTACATGCGATCGAGACCGCCGAACAATGGTTCCACCAGCGGCGGCCGTGCGGCGAGGATCAGGGTCTGTGCCATCGCGACAACTGCCGCGGCCCCGACGGCAATGCCAAGTGCTGCATCCGCGCCATAGGGCGCATAGGTGTTGAACCCGATCAGTGCCGCCAGCAGGCATGGCAACGCAACCAGCACCGGGCCCGTCAGAGCTAGAGGAGAGTTTAGGGAAAGCCGGGAGAGTGGCGGCAGGCCCGGCACCGGGACATTACCGTCGCGACGCGCTGCATCAGTCATCGTCGCGTCTCTCGTGATCCCGCTCGCGGCGATCATCCTCGTCGTCCTCGTATTCGAACTCGATTATCTCCAGCGTGGCCGGGTGGACAGTCACCTCGATCGCACGCCCCTCGGCATCCCTCCCATCGATCTCGTAGCAGCCGTCATCGATCTTGATCCGGCGCACCGTCCAACCATTTTCCTCAGCCAGCATGGCAACAGCATCGCGCGGCTGCCAGTCGGCCATCGGCACGAAGCAATCGTCGTCAGCCAGCGCCGCGCCGACCGGAAAGACCGCGAGAAAGCCGATAATTGTCAATGTCTTCTTCATGGGGCACACTCCTAGTGGCTCGCCTCTTGATGCCATTCATGCGCCGCGAAGCTGACGGCAGCCTGAAGGGGCTCGACCCACAAGCTTCAGCTTCGTGTCAGCCAGACGGATCATGGAGGGACATCAGGAAAGGACGGGTACGACCATGCGCATATTGCTGATCGAGGACGACACGACTCTTGGCGCTGCCGTGCGCGACCAGATCGCAGCTGATGGCCAGTCAGTAGACTGGGTCACGCGGCTAGACGCGGCGGCAGACGCGATGAGCGCAACCTCCTACGACCTGCTCCTGCTCGACCTCATGCTGCCAGACGGACGTGGTATCGGGTTCCTCAAGGGCCTCAGGACGCGTGGAGACGTGACGCCGGTCATCATCCTGACGGCGCTCGACCAGGTGTCCGATAGGATCGAAGGCCTCAATGCGGGCGCTGACGACTATCTTGTGAAGCCCTTCGACCTGTCGGAACTGTCGGCACGGATCGGATCGGTCGCGCGGCGCTACAGCGGCAACCCCAACCCGATCCTGACCCACGGACCGCTCGACATCGACCTTGCCGCGCGCAGCGTCCATCGGGATGGCAGACATGTGCCGCTGACGGCGCGGGAATGGGCGCTCTTCGAGGCCTTCCTGGCGCGTCCCGGGCAGCTCCTGTCCAAGGCGCAGTTGGAGGAGAAGCTCTACGCTTTCGACGCCGAAGTCGAGAGCAACACCATCGAGGTGCACGTGAGCCGCCTGCGCAAGAAACTGGGGAGCGCCATCATCGAGACCGAGCGCGGCATGGGTTACCGGCTGGGCAAGCCATGATGTGGCCATCCAGCCTTCAGGTACGGCTCGGCTTGTCACTCGGCCTTGTGCTGACGATCCTCTGGCTCGCCGCCGCCACGGTTACCGCGGTGATCGTTCGGGGCGAGATGGATGAGGTCTTCGACAGCGCCCTACGCGAAACCGCCGAGCGCATCCTGCCGCTGGCCGTGACCGACATCGTCGGGCGAGAAGATCAGGGTGTGACGCAGCGCCTCGCGCCGATCCGGGAGCATGACGAGTTCTTCACCTACATCGTACGCGATGCCGAGGGACGCATTTTGCTGCAATCCCATGCGGCGGACCCTGCCGTGTTTCCTCCATACGATGGTCCGGGATTTGGGCAGAACGCCACACATCGCCTCTACAGCGACGCGGCGCTCCAGGGGACGATCAGCATCACCGTGGCCGAACCGTTGGCGCATCGCGCTTCGGTTGCTCGGGAAATCCAGATGAGCCTTGGCCTGCCGCTGCTGGTTGTGCTGCCGTTGGCGCTCGCGTCGATTATTCTCGCTGTGCGCTTTAGCCTCGCCCCTCTCCATCGGTTCCGTACGCGGCTTGAAGCGCGCGGCGTGCGCGACCTGTCAGAAGTACCCGCGGCCGACCTGCCGACGGAAATCGGCCCGCTGGCTGCAACCTTGAACAGCCTTTTGGCTCGGTTGCGCGACGCGTTCGAGGCTGAGCGAAGTTTTGCAGCCAATGCGGCTCATGAACTAAGGACACCATTGGCGGGCGCTATCGCCCAGGCGCAGCGACTGCGGTCAGAGACCAAAGATCCGACCATCGACGCGCGCGCCGCCGAGATCGAGGCGACGCTCAAGCGTCTCGCTCGGCTGTCCGAACGTCTCCTGCAGCTTGCGCGGGCGGAAGGCGGTAGACTTCGGATGGACCAGAGCGCTGATGTCAGAACCATCACTCGGGTCGTGGTGGAAGATATTGCGCGCAGCACAGAGAACGGGCGCCTTATGTTGAACTTGCCGGACACGCCTGTCTTGTCTGATATCGACCCCGACGCATTGGGAATTCTGTGCCGGAATCTGGTGGAAAACGCCCTACGCCACGGGGCGCAGAATGCCCCAGTCGAGGTTACACTCACGAGCGACGGGCAGTTGATCGTGGCGAACGAGGGCCCCGCGGTAGCAACCCAAACACTCGAACGCCTGACAGGGCGCTTCGAGAGGGCAGATGCAAAAACTGATGGTAGCGGGCTTGGCCTCGCTATCGTCTCAGCCATCGCAGAACGGATCGAAACCTCTCTCTTGCTCCAGTCACCACGTCCCGGTGAAACTTCTGGATTTCAGGCATCCGTCAGATTGCCAACGGATGCTCCAAATGCCCATGTGAAAGATCGGGAGCATTGGCCTTGAAGTCTCACGTCGCAGCGCCCCGAGGGGTGCGGTGTCGATGATGGTTGTTGTAGACATGATTCTTCATTCTGAATGCGAGTAATCGCACTCATCCCATTGATATTATTACACTATAGGGTGATTGGGGGCGGAATCTCCGCCCCCCGCTGGATCACGTTATTCCGAGGCCAGCATCGACGCGCCTTCAGCAGGCAGGTCATCCGTCAGAAATGCAGGAAGGTCAGCTTCACTGACGCTGTCAGCCGCTTCGGCATCCGCCCCCTGCCCTTCGGCATGGTCCTCATCGTCCAGCGCCACGAGATCGTTCCGGCGCATGACGCTCGTCGACCAGCTTTGCCACCACGCTGTCCTTCAGATCGCTCGCCTGCGCCGGCATGTAGATGTGACGCACTGAGGCTTCGAGACAGCTTCCCGAAGCAGAGGAAGTGCGGAAGGTGTCCGTCACAATCTTCAGCAGCAGCAGAATCAACGCCACGTCGGGCGAGCGCCCGATCGCTTCACGCAGCGCCAGCGTCCGGTGTGCCGTCAACTCGATTACGAGCCGCTCGGGCAGTGGCTTCAGCGCTCCGTCATCCTCATCCTCCGGGAAGTCAGCTCCGATCGGCTGGCCACCCGACATAATGATGGTTCCGCCAGGAGCGGCACTGCCATGGCCATCGGTGAGATCACGATCAGCACCCTGCCCCGCCACCGCAGGATCAGTATCATCCTGGACCGCTGCCTCCTCAACAGGCTCATCCTCTGACCGCACATAGCCGCGATAGACGGCCAGCGCGCCGTAGCGGTCGAGCGTGACGAACGCCCCTGCCCGCCCGATCTCCTCCGCGTCGAAGATCAACGGCCGGGTCTCGATCCTTTCCATCTCCGCTTCCAATACGCCAAGCCGCGTGTCGACCTTGTCGGGGATCTCATCCTGACCCGCGTATTCCTCTTCCAGCGCCCGATACTCGGCGAGCAGCTTGGCATGGGCCGCACCTTCCTCATCCGTCATCGGTGCCGGATCGCCGGATAGGGACCGCAGCCTGTAGCTGTAGCCGTAGGGCAGGTCAAGCGCGACTTCGATCCACTTCCAGCCCTCAACCGCAACCGTCTCAGCCTCGGCCTGGAGTTTTTCCGTCACCAGCCGATCGAGCAGGGCAGGGTCCTCGAGCCAGCCATCGTCATCGCCCTGAAAGAGGTCATGCAGCATCGTGCCGCCCGCCTCTTCGTAGGCCTCAACACCCACAAAGACCGCGCGCCGGTCGGACGCTCGGACCGAGGTCTCGGTCAGCATGCGCCGGATCTGGAATGGCTCCTTGTTCCAGGATGAATGGATCACATCCCAGACCTGAACCTGACGCGCGTGATCGGGGTTCACGGTGAAGGCCATGAGCTGCTCCAGCGTCATGCCATCCTCGGCATAGACCTCAAGCAGGGCAGGGGCGACGGAAGCGAGTTTCAGGCGCTACTTCACGATCTGTGGCGTCACGAAGAAGGCGGCAGCAATCTCTGCATCGCTCTGGCCCTTATCCCGCAGCGCCACAAACGCGCGGAACTGGTCGAGCGGGTGCAGGGCGACGCGATGCATGTTTTCTGCAAGGGAATCATCCTCGGCCAGGATGTCGGACGCAGCATCGCGCACGATGCAGGGAATGGGCGTGGTCTTTGCCAAACACTTATGCTTCACCAGCAGGGACAATGCTTGGAACCGACGGCCACCGGCCGGGATCTCGACTTGCCGGTCTCGGTGCCATCGTCAGCCAACACGGGCCGCACGCTCAGGCTCTGCAAGAGGCCGCGGCGGGCGCTGTCTTCGGCCAGTTCCTTGACGGACACGCCAGCCTTGATGCGCCGCACGTTGGACTGACTCAACACCAGTTTGTCAAAAGGGATATCCCGGGACGGGGACAGGGTGATTTTCTGGACAGCTTTCGTCATCAGATCTTCTCCACGACGGGCGCCGGAAGCCACTCTCCCGATCTCATTTCCCGTCACCCTCAAACCAACACTCCTTTCCCTCTCGATGATCGTATGGTTGCCAAGAGGCGACTTAACAGCTGTTAAGTCATGCCAACTGAGCACCGCGGCGTTGAAACTTAACAGCTGTTAAGCCGCACTTCGCCGACCGATCAAAGCCATGACCATCGGACCGCAAGAGAATTCGCCCGCCGCGGCCTTGGACGTCAGCGCCCGCAAGTATCCACCCGGTGATCTGATGTCAGAGAAACGTTCCAGCATGGCCACGACGACGATCGAGGCTTGCTCTGGTCCCATGCAGCGTTGCGCTTCTTCCCACGCAGAAACACTGATCCCCATGGCCGGCCTTACATGACAAGCCGCGTCGAAAAGTTGGTGCCAGTGTCGAATGTCGCCCTGATAGAAAGTCTTGAGCGAGGGACAGCCGGCGATTACCAGGTGGAGAGGGATTTTCGGCACCCGCCTCGTGTCAGGCTCTTCAAGGTCAGCCACGGGCTCACCCGTATCATCATCAGGCGCGCGTCCCGCCGCCCCGCCTTTTTCTAAGGCAGGTTCAAGATCTATAGATTCTTTATTTGAATTATGATGGTGACGCTCACATTGGGCATCATTGGTGTTCATTTCTTCTGTTTCAGGACCGTCAATCACATTACGCGCCTGGTCAAGAAGGGTCTCCAGTTCAGTCCGAAATGCCGACAGATCCTCAAGCGAGAGTTTGCGGCGAAGAGCGCGGGCGGTGAGGGCTGCCTTGTCGCGGAGCTGGTCCCACAGGCCAAGCCCGGGCTGGATCTCCTCGCCGAACTCCGCCAGAGCGGCCAAGTCGCGACGCATAAGGCTCACTACCTCCCTCAGTCGCCGCACACGGTCCTCGGCCTCACGCACAGCCTCTGCAGCCCGTGCAATATCCTCGGCCCGGCAATAGAGCGGGGAGAGATCAAAGCCGAAGGCCACCCGATCTTCGCCACGCTTGCGCACATACCGCTTCCCATTGGGGCTATCGCGCCGCATGAGCAAGCGTGCCTCTACCAACCGGGCGAGGTGACGGCGCATCGTCGAGCAAGGCATGCCGTTCAGCCGCTCGCAGATCGCCTTGTTGGATGGGAAGACGACCATTTCGGTGTTCCCGCCAAGCGCATCGTCCGGAAAGAAGCTGAGAAGCCCCTGAAGAACGGTCAGATCGCGCTCGGAAACCCCAAAGGCCGCCTGTGCCTTGGACAGCTCGCGGAGGAGCTCCCACTTGTTGACGGGCCTGCCGGGAACAGACGCCTCAGGACGCTCGACCACGCGCAGATGGGCGTGCGATATCGGCCGCAT